>JAYTNO010000001.1:0-2263 GCA_043748275.1 Flavobacterium sp.
TTCAGACAATGTACAATGTACCGAAGAAGAACACCAAGCCAACAGACGTAGCGAGTTTATTATTACTGCACTGTAATAGAATTATTTATAGATAAAAAAGCACCTTGTGATAGGTGCTTTTTTTGGTTTAATTATAACTGAAATATAAAAGATTCAGAGGGTGCGATTGTAATTTTGACATTCCCTACTCCATTTACTACATACAATTGAGAAGTGTTTGATTCATACAATTGATCTTTTATATAATATATACCATCTTTCAATTTCCAAGATTTGATAATGTCTGAAGGTATTATTAATTCAAACGAACTTGTTGATACCCAAGAAAAATTGGTGACAATTATCAATTTTTGTATATTTGACCAACGAACAAAAGAATATATTCCTGGATCATATCCTAAAGTTTCACTTCGATTTATAGTTTGTATTTCTTGATATTTTCCCATTAAAGCTGAGCTTTTTAATGAAAAATTCAATAAACGTTTATAAAAATCTCTCAAATCTTTTTCAGATTGTGATAATTGTCCACCATCAAATTTTCCTTCATTCATCCAACGTTGATGACTTGGAACACCAACATAATCAAATATTGAAGTTCTAGAATGAGTTCCAAATCCTCCATTTTCATTACCTGCCTCACCTACTTCCTGTCCAAAATAGATCATTGTAGGTGAAGTGCTAATTGTAGTAGAAACTACCATCAAAGGTTTTCCTTTTTCTGGAGTACCTGCAAATTCTGGACTTGCAAGACGTTGTTCGTCGTGATTATCTAGAAAATGAAACATATGATGTTCAATATCTGCATTGTCCCTTTGAATATCTGAAATTCCATCAGGAAGACATTTTCCTTTTATGATATCTTTCAATTTATCATAAAATAATACTTTGTCATACAAATAATCCATTTTTCCAAGATTAATATAGTTTCTTGCTTCTTTTGGATTGTAAACTTCAGCTAATAAAAATGCATTTGGATTTTTCATTTTTATAGATGAATTCAAATAACTCCAAAATTCATACGGAACCATTTCTGCCATATCATATCTAAATCCGTCAATACCTTTTGATGTCCAATACAAAGCAATATCTCGAAATTTTTTCCAAGAACTTGGCACCTCTTTATTTTTCCAAAATGCATAATGCTCTTTGTATGTTTTTTTGTCAAAACCAGAAGGTAATTCTGGAAAATCTTTGGTACCATCAGGTCGAATACCATAATTTACTTTTACAGTTTCATACCAATCATTGCTATCGGGTTTTGCTAATCGTGAACCATTACCTGTCCATTTTGCTGGATTTTCATCAAATTTCCCATCAATAAGCGTATTTTTTTCACCATTTAAAGGTTTATAAGTATCTGAAGTTGGCACCTGAAATGCTTGACCTGGAATATAATAAAAGTTATTATTTCGATCATATTCTACAGAAGTGTTGTCATCAGCACCAAAATCACGAACTCCTTTTGGATTTGATTTTCCTTCATACATTCGAGCAATATGGTTAGGAACAATATCAATAAGTACTTTCATTCCATTTTTATGAGTTCTAGCAACCAAAGCTTCAAATTCTTCTAATCTTTTAGCAGGATTTACAGCCAAATCTGGATTAACGTTATAATAATCTTTTACAGCATAAGGCGATCCAGCACGACCTTTTACTACTTCTGGATCATCATTAGAAACACCAATTGCTGTATAATCTCGAACCAATGCATGATGAGGAACTCCGGTATACCATATATAAGTTACTCCAAGATTTTTTATTTCAGTTAAAGCTTTGTCTGTGAAATCATTAAACTTCCCTACTCCATTTTCTTCAATAGTTCCCCAAGGTTTGTTGGTTGTATTTTTATTTCCAAATAAACGAGTAAATACCTGATAAACAACTTGCTTTTTTTCCACGGCTGTAACTTTTTTATGATTTGATTTTGGTTTATAATTTTTTATTTGAGAATTTGCAGTTAATGAAAACCCTAAAAGAGCAAATAAAATGATTTTTTTCATAGAGAACTATCTTTAAAACTAGCTGACAAAAGTAAAAATTTGAAAATCATTTTCAATCATAAAGTAGTTTAAACTTTTTTGATTGAAACTAAAAATTAGGTTTTTTATACCAATTGAAAAAAGTTTAAACCACTTCATTATATAAAAATACCTTAATAATCATTTGAGTTGCCTCTATTTTCATAAATTTGCTTCAAAAATAAATTCCTTGAAAAAATACAGACTACTTATTGGTCTACTCTTTTTTACTTTTACAATTG
>JAYTNO010000002.1:0-6130 GCA_043748275.1 Flavobacterium sp.
GCCATCAACGAAAACTGCAACGTTCTCGGAATAGGAGTTGCGGTTAAAGTAAGTGTATCCACATTTGCAGCAATGGTTTTGAGTTTGTCTTTTACATTGACACCAAATTTTTGTTCCTCATCAACAATTAGTAATCCCAAATCTTTAAAAACTACATTTTTATTGACCAATTGATGAGTACCAATAACAATATCGAGTTTTCCATCGGCCAATTGTTGTAATGTTTCTGTTTTTTGTTTTGCGGTTCTAAAACGGTTCAAATAGCCAATAGAAACTGGCATTTCTTTTAATCGTTCTGTAAAAGTTCTATAATGTTGGTAGGCCAAAATGGTTGTTGGAACTAAAATAGCTACTTGTTTACCATTATCAACCGCTTTGAATGCGGCACGAATAGCAACTTCGGTTTTTCCAAATCCTACATCGCCACAAACCAATCGATCCATTGGTCGATCACTTTCCATATCCGCTTTTACTTCTTGAGTAGATTTGGTTTGATCAGGCGTATCTTCATAAATAAAAGAGCTTTCTAGTTCTGCTTGCAAATAACTATCTGGCGCATATTGAAACCCTTTTTCTAATCTTCTTTTTGCATATAATTGAATCAAATTAAATGCAATATGTTTGACACGAGCTTTAGTTTTTTGCTTTAAAGCTTTCCAAGCGCCAGAACCTAGTTTGTATATTTTTGGTGGAGCACCATCTTTGCCATTGTATTTTGAAATTTTATAAAGCGAATGAATGCTTACATAAACAATATCATTGTCGGCATAAACCAGTTTTATTGCTTCTTGTGTTTTGCCTTCAACTTGAATTTTCTGTAAACCTCCAAACTTTCCAATTCCGTGATCAATATGGGTTACATAATCGCCAACAGATAAAGTGGTAAGTTCCTTTAGGGTAATGGTTTGTTTTTTTGAATAGCCATTTTTGATGCTAAATTTGTGATAACGCTCAAAAATTTGATGGTCTGTATAACAAGCAATTTGATTTTCTTCATCAACAAAACCTTGGTATAAAGGAAAAACAATGGTGTGATATTGTTTTCGAATACTTTCGTGATTGACCTCGTCTAAAGTTTCAAAAATGTCGTGAAACCTCTTGGCTTGGGCATCATTAGAACAAAACAAATAATTTTTATACCCATTAAAATGATTCTCACTCAAATTATTGAGCAATAAATCAAATTGTTTATTAAAAGAAGGTTGAGGTTGAATATGAAAATCAAATGCCTTCGAGATTTTGAAAGTGGGTTTACTTCGTCCGTTCGCTTCCGCTCGGGTTGAACTCAATTCAACTACAGAAAAATCTAATGCTTTCTTAAGAAATTCTTTTTGGTTTAAAAACAAATTCTCTGGCGAAACGTGTTTTACTGTAGCGTTTAGGGTATTGAAAATCTCTTCAGATTTTACAAAAAGTTTCTCTAATTTAGAAAGTAATAATTCGGTATTTTGAATAAAAAGAACCGATTGGTTATTGATATATTCTAAAAAACTTTCTCTGTTTTCTTGAAAAAATTTATTCTCTACATTGGGAATTATTGCAATTTTCTTCTGTTTTTCGATAGAAAGTTGTGTTTCTACATCAAAACTACGAATACTATCTACTTCGTTTCCAAAAAACTCTATTCTATAAGGATTGTCATTAGAAAACGAAAAAACATCAATGATGCCGCCACGAACAGAAAATTCTCCAGGTTCTGTAATAAAATCTACACGTTTAAATTCATATTCAAACAAAACTTCATTAATAAATTCTATCGAAATTTGATCACCAACAGCTACTTTCAAAGTGTTCTTATCGAGTTCTTTTTTGGTTACCACTTTCTCAAAAAGTGCTTCGGGATAAGTAACTATTATGGCAGGTTTTTTTCTGGAATTTATTCTATTCAAAACTTCAGCACGAAGGAGAACATTAGCGTTGTCAGTATCTTCTATTTGGTATGGTCGACGATATGAACCAGGATAAAACAAGACATCCTCTTGCCCAATCATTTGTTCTAAATCATTTAAATAATATGCTGCCTCTTCTTTATCATTTAAAATGACCAAAAAAGGCTTTTCATTTTTTTTAAAAAGAGATTGAATGATAAACGAAATCGAAGAACCAATCAATCCATTAAGATGAATTTTTTGTTCATTCTGTAAACAATCATTAATTTGCTTTACCTTAGAAGAGTTTTCGTAGGTGTTAAAAAGATTTGATTTGCTCAATTTATCGTATTGATTTCATTTTTTTAAAAGATCTTCCAGGAATAGGTGAAATGGGCTCAATTACTGGAGTCGAACTCGGAATCGCTCTTGCAGTATCTAACATTCGTATCATATCAGATTCACCTTCTTCTTTAGGAATTTCACTTTTGCGAATAATTTCATCCATTTGAGCATAAAGGGCGATTAGCTCTTCATTGGAATCATTTATCAAACTAATTATTTTTTGATCTGGAATTTCTTGAAGGTTGATAAATAGATTTATCGAATTGATTTTGGTTGTCAGCACTGCAATTCTGCTTCTTATTTCAGGTTTGTTGAAAGTCACAGGAATATTATTATTTAAATCTAAGACTTTTTTTGAAAGTGTTTTTGCCTTTTTTTGAAACGCTCCAATAGTACTTTTTGGTTTCTGATTCAACTCGGAATTAAACAATCGTAATTCGGCCCAATTGCTAGTGATAGCTTGAGATTTTGGATTTAGATTTGGGGTTTTAAAATTCCAACCTTTATTGATATTGGCAAAAATTTGTTCTTTCTTTTTTGCATCTTTTTGCTGTTCTACAATTTGTTTCTCATCATTTTTTTGACAAGAAATAACCATTAAAATTAATACGAAAATGCAAAACCTATTGAGTTTCATTGTTCTTGAATTGATTGACAAAGTTACAAAGGTAAAATGAAAGTAAAAAGGAGTTTGTGTTTTAACACGAATTTAAAGAAATGATTCTTTTTTTAAAATAAAATTGATTCCAAAATTATTAAATCCACTTTACGAAAACGTTATCTTTACACTCGAAAACGACTATAACAATGAATACAAAAATTTTGATTATTGGCGCTTGTGGGCAAATTGGCACCGAATTGACCCACAAATTAAGAGCTATTTACGGCACAGAAAACGTTATTGCTTCTGATATTAGAAAATTGAATACAGATGTTGTAAATTCTGGACCTTTTGAAGTGGTAAATGCTCTTGATTTTAATCAAATTGAACATTTGGTCGAGATTCATCAGATAACCGATGTATATTTAATGGCGGCATTACTTTCTGCAACAGCAGAGAAAAACCCTGCATTTGCTTGGGATTTAAATATGAATTCATTGTTTCACGTGTTGAATTTAGCCAAAGCAAAAAAAATAAAAAAAATATTCTGGCCTTCTAGTATCGCTGTTTTTGGACCAACCACTCCAAAAGAAAACACACCTCAATATACTATTATGGAACCCTCTACAGTATATGGTATTAGTAAACAATCGGGTGAAAGATGGTGTGAATATTATCATCATATCTTTGGTGTTGATGTGCGCAGTATTCGTTATCCGGGATTAATTTCTTGGAGTACACTTCCTGGTGGAGGAACTACAGATTATGCTGTTGATATTTATTATAAAGCTTTAAGTAATGGCACATTTGAATGTTTTCTTTCATCAGAAACTAAAATGCCAATGATGTATATGGACGATGCAATAAATGCAACTATAAACATTATGAAAGCAGATGTTGATCAAATAAAAATTCGTTCATCTTATAATCTTGCCGCAATGAGTTTTACACCAAACGAAATTGCAGCTGAAATCAAAAAACACATACCAGAATTTACAATTACATACAAACCAGACTTTCGTCAGAAAATTGCTGATAGTTGGCCGGCAAGTATCGATGATAAAGAAGCAAGAAAAGATTGGGGTTGGAAACACCAATATGAATTGGCAAATATGACAGTTGAAATGTTAGAAAATTTAAGAAATCATCCAGATTTTATTTAGATTTTAATTTCTCTATAAGTGGATTTTCGATTTTTTCTTTAATTTTTATTACAGCATCTGTATTGTCATTTGGTATAGTCATTGACAAAACATAATGTTGAATTTTCCAATCTTTACCAACTTTAATAAGTATACCAGAACCTCTACAGATTTTCATTTGTGTGTCAAGCAATTCATCAAACCAAGCCATTTTTTGATCTTTTGCAAAGTAAATATTTCGTTCTAAAACTTTAAAATTCCAAGCTTTACCTTTATCAAAATAAGGTTTTGCAAATTCTTTGAAAGCTTGAAGATTCCAGTTTTCTGTTGCGTCTGTCCCAATAAAAACAGCGTCAGGAGTCATATATGAAAAATAATTATCAAATTTTGCCTCAGCAGCAGCTAAATGCCAAGCATCAAGAGTTTTAGCAATATTGGTTTTTTGAATATTTGAATTCGTTTTTTGAGCAACTCCATCAATTGAAAGAAAAAGTAAGATTGCTAAAGATAAAATTGTGTTTTTCATAGTTTGATTATTTTATTACCAAGGAATAGAAGTTGTTCTACTAGAAAAAAAGTTTCCATTTCCGTTACTACAACCTTGATTGTTTCCTGATTTTAAACGATAATTAGGTTGGTTTCCCCAATATGCAGGTTTATCCTCTAAAATCATATCTTCGCCAGTATCATTTGCAATAAATCCTGAGATTCTGTTTTGCCAAGCTTGAATTCTAGGAACACTTTTGTTTTGTGTAAAAAAACTATTGTTTGAGTTTGTGAGTTGAGAAATATAGTTTTTATAGAGTGTTTTGTATGCTGGAATTGCAAGAATTTTAGTAATTAATGGTCTTTGTGTCATATTGCCCCAAGTAAGCGGATTTTGAGTTCCTGAATTAGAAACAATTGCAGATGTTCCCAATGTATTATCATAATCATAAGGAATAAAGTAAGCTTTTCCATTACCAGCAAAATAGAAATAAAAATTATTTCCATTCACCCAATAATCATCCCACATACCGAGTACGACATTGGTTGCGTAGGTTTTTAAAAAAAGATTAACATCCATTTTTTGAGAAATCCAATTCTGAAATTCTGTTCCGGTTTTAGTATTTAAATCAGAAATGAATTGTAATAGTTCCGTTTTTCCAGCAGTTAATTCAGGTTTTCTAGTTTTTAAATCATAGGCATAATAAACCGAAAGTGAAGGGTCAATGTTTACATTTTCAACTCCAATGCTTGCAGTAGAAACAAAATTAGCATTATTGCTTCCGCTCCAACCGCCTTTCCAAAGAAAACCAATCGTTGAACCCCAATAATTTTGATTTCTTGCAATATAATCTTCGTCAATATTTTCAATCATAGCATATACACCAAAATAAGCAGGAAGTGCATCACCAGCTACTTTTATAGAAACCCTACAATAGGAAGCTCTTGGTGTTGTCCAACAACCAAAACGGCGAAATAAATCATAAGAATAAATTTCTCTACAATAAGAAGCATCATCTTTAAACCATTTTAGATTCAGTTTATTAAGTCCAGCAAATCGTTGTGTGTCTTTAAATTTTGAGAAATCTAAAGCAAAATGACTATGATGCCAATCAGGATTAGTAGGATTATGAAGCTGCCCGATTTCGCCTTCAGGTCTTCTTCGACTTGTGTTTCCTTTTAATCGAAGTCCTATACTATCAAGATTTGTAACCGCTCCATTGTTTGAATAAATAAATTTTGAAACTACTTTTTTATCATTTGCAGAGTTGAGATCATAATTTTGCAAAAGTTTATTCCAATCAGCAAGAGTAAATTCCAATGTAATAGAAGGTACATCATTCAAATTAAATAATTCAGTTTCAGCATTAGGTGGATTTGAAGGTCGACTTGAATTATTATTAGCAATTTCATTATCCGAATTACTGCAGTATAATAATAGGAGAATTGGTAACAGTAATAAAAATTTTTTCATTGTAGAATTTTTTCAAAGATATTACATTTATAAATAAGGAATATTAGGAACATTGTTATAATAGATTTAGAGTTTATACTAATGTAAAAATGCGAATTTCAAAATTTCATTTAGTTAAACTTGTGAATTATTTAACTTTAACACTTGTTTATCTCGAAATTGTTTTTATTTTTATTAAAATATTTGTAAAATAACTATTCAATAAATGAAATAT
>JAYTNO010000003.1:0-2237 GCA_043748275.1 Flavobacterium sp.
ACGATTATTTAAACTACACAATACGTTTTCAAAATACTGGAAATTCTAATGCTATAAATGTTAGATTAGAAGATTTGCTTGATTCAAGATATGATTTTCAAAGTATTAGAATGATTGATGCCAGTCATAATTATACTTTAGAAAGAGTAAACAACCATCTTGTATGGAAATTTGAAAACATTCAACTAAAACCTGCTGCTCAAAATGAAGCATTAAGTAAAGGTTTTGTAACCTTCAAAATAAAACTAAATCCTGGTTTTGCTGTTGGAAATATTATTCCAAATACTGCCAATATTTATTTTGATTCAAATCCTGCTATTATTACCAATACATTCAATACAGAGTTTATAGCTTCGTTAGCAAATGCTAGTTTCAATCTTGAAAACATTCTTGTTTATCCTAATCCTTCAAATGATTTTATTCATATAAAAACGAATAACTCAAATGAAAAATTAGAAAATATCGTGTTGTATAATGTCTTAAGCGAAATTGTGAAAAAAGTAACCACAATTGATTCAAACCAAACAACAATTGATGTTTCAGATTTAACAAAAGGCGTTTACTTATTAGAAATAACCTCTGAAAACAAACTTAAACTAACCAAAAAATTAGTAATTAAGTAAGTTACTCTCTTATTATAAAATCCCGATTGTTGCAAAATAATCGGGATTTTATATTTTTAAAAACTATCGATTCAACCACCAAATACTCGCATTCAAAACTGTTGCGAAAGTAACCCAAAGAAGGTATGGAATGAATAAATATCCTGCAATTTTATCAATTTTAACAAACTTGATATAGGTTTCATAAATCATCAACCACAATAAAACAATTTCTATTAAAGCCAACATAGGATTTTGCAATCCAAAAAACAAAACAGACCATAATGCATTTAAGGCTAATTGAATAACAAACAAACGCAAGGCTTTTTCAACAGCTTCTCTTTCAAATTCAATTCGGCTCCAAACCAATCCAGCTGCAACTCCCATCATCATATAAAGTAAACTCCATACAGGAGCAAACAACCAACTTGGTGGATTGAAACTCGGTTTTACCAAAGTAGGAAACCACGTTTTAACACCTGATTGTGTTGCAATTCCAGACATATAGCCAATTCCGATACAAGTTGCAACGCAAACTAGAATTTTGACATATTTATTCATACTATTTTTTTTCAAATTTAGTCAAAACTAAATAACCAATACATCAAAAAAAGTATCTTTGTCAAAAATTCGTACTATGATTTCCGAAAAGGATTTTATTCCAACTCCTTACACCAATATTATTGAAAAAGGAACTTTTTCTTGGAGTGCTCCGAGCAATATTGCTTTGGTAAAATATTGGGGGAAAAAAGAAAATCTAACTAACGTATTAGATAAACTTTTTGAGCAAATTCCGGCAAATCCATCTATAAGTTTTACTTTAAAAAACTGTAAAACAATAACTTCAATTGATTTTGAGAAAAAAGAAAATCGAGATACTTTTTCGTTTGATTTGCTTTTTGAAGGAAAACCTAAGGAAGATTTTAAGCCAAAAATTCAAAAATTCTTTGAACGAATAGAAATGTATTGTCCATTTTTGAAGGATTATCATTTTATCATCAATACCCAAAACACATTTCCGCATAGTTCCGGAATTGCATCTTCTGCTTCAGGAATGGCAGCATTGGCAGTAAATTTGATGAGTTTAGAAAAAATTTTAAACCCAGAAATGACCGATGCTTATTTTTATAAAAAAGCTTCTTTCTTGGCTCGATTAGGTTCTGGAAGTGCTTGTAGAAGTATCAAAGGTGAAGTAGTTTGCTGGGGAAATCATACTGAAATTGAAGGAAGTTCAGATTTGTTTGGGGTTGAATTTCCAACAACAATTCACGAAAATTTCAAAAACTATCAAGACACTATTTTACTAGTTGATAAAGGCGAAAAACAAGTTTCGAGTACTGTTGGCCATAATTTAATGCACAATCATCCTTTTGCTGATCAACGATTTGAGCAAGCGCATCATAATTTATCATTATTAAAAAAAATCTTAGAAACTGGAAATATTGAAGAGTTTATTAAAATAGTTGAAAGTGAAGCACTCACTTTACACGCTATGATGATGACTTCGATGCCCTATTTTATTTTAATGAAACCCAACACTTTAGAAATTATTAATAAAATTTGGAAATTCAGATCAGAACATACTATTCCGGTTTGTTTTACGTTAGATGCTGGAGCAAATGTTCATGTTTTATA
>JAYTNO010000004.1:0-2227 GCA_043748275.1 Flavobacterium sp.
TTTTTATCCAAATATATTGGTGATTTTTTTTCTTAATTTATTAATCGAACTCAGGTCATAGAGATGATAAAATTGACGGTTCCGTTCAACCGGAGTTTCATTGTTGGCTTTTCAAGCCCAACGAAACTCTAGCTTTTGGCAGTAGTTATTTTACTTTCGATTGTCAATAATCATTATTTTTGGCGACTCAACTATTAATTTTACAACTTTAAGGTTCTCGTTAAATTCATTTTCTGATAATAATTGGATAGACAAATCTATATTAAATTGAATGAAAAACATATTTTTTAAAGTTTCGTTTTCTAATCTCATTATTTTCCATAAATCTGAATTTGTCTCAAGGTTTGTTACTAAAAACAAGTCACAATCATTTGGCTTTTCTGCATTTCTTGCAACTGAGCCAAAAATAAACGCTAAATTAAAATTTCTCTTATTTATATTATCAGTTAACCATTTAGTATAAACTTCAGAGTACTTCATTATTCATAATTTTTCTTATAAATATTTTCAATGGATAAATACTTATTTTGCGACCATTTTCGGCTGTTTTGTAACCTTCGCCTGTTACTTGACACCAAGGTTCACAAACAACTAAATTAGCACCCTTTTCAATTGCTTTAGTTACAACATCTGAACTTACAAGATATTCGTCACTAGTTGGAGTATAAATAATATATTCTTTAGATGAAGATTTAAGTGAAAAGCTAAGCATAAATTCACTTATAATTTTAACCTCTCCAATTGCTGGTTTGTCAATAAGTACTTCTTTTATAAATTTTGCTGGCATTGTTATTTTTTTAATTGGTTTAAAATCGTTTTTAGATTGTTTTCAATTGATTGTATTTCAGCAATTATTTCTTCACGTCTTTTTGATGTTGATTCTATTATTGTATTCGGATAAAGAAATTCGGAATGTCTTTCACTTGGGTATTTTATGAAATGTTCATAGGAAGTTGAATGTTTAATAAAATTTAAATAGATATTCAAATCGTCATTTGATGAAATTAAATGTGAGTAACTTTTTATTATATCTGTTATTTTGGAATTGTTTTCCATAATTATTGATTCTCGCATTCCAAGCCAAAGATTTGCTGCAACTTCTTTCTTTACATCCTCTGTTGGAAATGATTTTGGACCAAATGAAATGAAAATACTTTCATTGATTAACAGATATGCAATTATTGGGTCATAATATTTTTCTAACTGCTCCTTTTTATTTTTTATTAGAGTTATAATAAGTTCTTTTCTTATTGATTCCTTTGTTTCCTTTCTAATTTTTCCTAATGTTACCAAGTTTGTAATTAGTAAAACGAATAAAGGAATAAAAATAACTGCAAAAGTTTTCCATTCTTCTAAAGTTAAGCCAACGTATTTTTCAAATTGTTTTGTGCTTTCAACAATTTTTGGTTGTTCAAATTTTATTACGATTGTGTCATTTGTAATTTCTTTTTTGGTAATAGTCGGATTTTCTTTTCCAAATGAAGAAAAGAATAAAAGTAGAAATAATAAAAATGTTGTTTTTTTCACGATTTTTTCTATAATTACTACCAACTAGTAAATATACGAAAGTTCTTGCGTTTTTAACATTTTTTTATGTTGATTGCACTTTCAAATACTTATCAAATATAGTATTATTTTTTTGAAATAAGCAATTATTTAATTTTTTTTATAAATCATCTTTTTTGTTTAGCTTGTTTACTATTTGGTCTAATGGACTTTGTATTGTATCCACTATTTTACTGCTAAGGTGTGTGTAGATGGTTGTGGTTTTGATGCTTGCATGTTCTAGAAACTGTTGAACTAAACCTACGGTAGCTGTGATACCGAAATTTTTGTGCTTTGCAAATCTAATTAAATTTATCTAATATGACAACAAAAAAAATATCAATATGAATTAAGATTCAACAAGTTTGTGAATCGAGCAAAACGCTACAAAAATTAGCGAAATCGCATAAAAAAAAAGAGGTACAATAACGGCTGCGAAATACCCACAAAACTTTACGATAACCCCATATCGTGATAAAATTGCCGGTTCCGTTCAACCGGAGTTTATTTCATGGACTATATTTTTTGTCAGTATTCGATGATTGCAATTCACTGTTGGCTTTTCAGGGTCAAGGAAACTATAGCTTTTGGAGGCAGTATTTATTTTTTAATCGCAACTTTCGGCAGACCTGCTTTCGCCAAAATTTCGTTTGCTCTTTTTAATTTTTCAGGAAACAATACT
>JAYTNO010000005.1:0-15225 GCA_043748275.1 Flavobacterium sp.
AAAAGTTGTAATGTAAAGCTGGAGATTGCTTCAAAAAATTTATTTCTCTAATTTTAGATTTGAAATACTGTCTAATTCTCGTTTGAGCGGTTTCATGTATTTCATAAATCGTGGTAGATTTCTTTTGTCCATAGGTTCTGAATTTGGGAGTTTGAGTCGAAGTGCATCTACTTGTTCTCCATTTTTCCAGAAACGATAACACACGTGTGGTCCGGTTGCAAGTCCTGTGCTTCCTACTTTGCCAATAACATCACCTTGGTTGACGCGTTGTCCTCGTCTGGCAATAATTTTTGACATATGTAGGTATTGGGTTGAATAGGTTTTGTCATGTTTTACTTTTACAAAATTTCCGTTTCCTGCTGTAAAACCTGTTTGCTCTACAATTCCTGAAGCGGTTGTCATTATTGGTGTTCCTGTTGGTGCTGCATAATCTGTACCTTTGTGAGCTTTCCAGATCATTTGTACAGGGTGAAAACGATTTTGGGTGTAATGTGACGTTATGTTGACAAATTTTAATGGTGCTTTAAGGAAAAAATTCTTTAATGCTTTGCCTTCTTCGTCATAATAATCGACTTTATTTGACCCTTCGTTTTGGGCAAACGGAAAGGCATAAATGTTTTTGCCTTTGTATTCAAAAAATGCTGCTTTTAGGCTATCAACACCATCATAAATAGTATCGTCTATATATCTTTCGGTAAAAGTGATGCCAAATTTATCTCCTCTTTTGAGTTTAAAAAAGTCAATTGACCAAGAGTATACTTTGGTTAATTTTTTTGCCAAAGATCCTTCAACTCCTTCTTTGTTTAAGGCTTGAGATAATGATCCGTCTAGTGTTCCTGCAATTGTTCTGGTTTTGATTGAAACTGGACGTATTTTTTTTGAAACCTGTACCGAATCTCTTAAATCAACTACATAATAACTTCCTCTGTCTGCTTGATAGACAAAGGCAAGTAGTTTTTTGAATCTGTCTTTGCTTCTAAAGAGTGTATACGGTTTTTTGATGCGCATAATTCTAACATCAAAAGTGTCTTTTACTTTTGCTATTATGTCATAAACGAGTTTGTCTCCAAGGTTTTGATTGTCTAGAATAGTGCCAAATGTATCTCCTTTTCCAATGGTGTCATTTTGCACATTAAAATCGTTGTATGTAAACCCGAATTTTTCTATAATTTGTTGTGGTTTGTCCTCAACTATTACTAAATCATTTTCGGATTTATTACACGAAATTAATGAAAAAAGGATAATTATAAATGTTGCTAATTTATTCAAAAGTTACTTTTTTGGCATTTATTTTATTTTTCTTCTCCCCAATTTTTTAATTCTTCTTCGCTCCATAATTCTGGGAAAAAGATTCTACGTTGGTATTTTGGGTGCATGTATTTTTTCCAATCGCTTCCGCCTGTTGCTTCTCCTGTGCCTTGTCCACTATCTATATATTTTCTGGCGGCATTCAAATGTCCCATTACCCATGTAATATTTACTGTATGGTCATAATGACGCATGGCTTTGATTAACTCTGGGTTTTTTTGATCTACATCTGGTAATTGTTTGAATTTTTGCCAGATATTGATGGTGTTGTAGGTTTCCATTTCACGCAAAAACATTTCTTTGTATTTTCTTTCAAATTCTAATATAAGAAACGATTTTTCTCCAGTATGATGGTCTTTTCCTGCTGCTTGCCAATACAAATGTTCGAAAGCATGTTCGTAGGGTGTGTTTCTATCTATTGTTGCTCTAAATCTATAATCTATAAGATTGATTAAATCTGTAGAAGCAAATTCTATCAATCGATATTGTGCGCTTTGAAAACCACTTGCAGGCGTTAATGTGTTACGGAATTTCATATATTGCTCAACCTCCATACCATCACCCATTATGTCAAATGAGGTTGTAAGCATGTCAAAATAACGACTTATTCTCATTAATCTTTCGGTAAAAAAATCGGTTTGTGGTTTGTCTTGAGTAGCAATTTGTTTGATTTCCCACAAAATCATTTTAAACAACAATTCATTGACTTGGTGGTACATAATAAAGACCATTTCGTCTGGTAAAGTTGTCCTTTGTGTTTGTAGATTAAGCAAAACATCGGTTTGTATATAATCCCAGTATGTTATGGGTTTAGACCAAAGCAATCCTTCAAGATGTGTGTCTGTTTTTTGATTGATTGCTTTGAATTTATCATCGAGTTCTTGAAGAACTTCTTTGGTTGTATTTGTTATTTCCATTATGGTTTTACTTTTACTTTAAAGGAATATTTTAATCCTTTAAACGCGTCTAAATCTGCTTTAATTGATCCTACAGCAAGATTGGCTTTTATTCTAAGTGGTATTTTATTGTCATCGTCAGAAATCCAAACAGTTAGACTTTCTTCTTCTTTAAAAACTCGTCCAGATTGAACCAAAGGTCTAAAAATCATGGCAGGAACGATACCAAATTTAGTCTCTATATCTTCATTTCCGATAAATTTTAACTTAAACTTTGTAGATTCGTTGTCAAAAAACATATCTATTGATACTGATTCACCTACTTTTAGTTTGTCAATATTGGGATGATTTCTTAAATAATAAAAAGTAGACATTATGTCTTGTGTATTGTCAGCAAATAAAAAAGTGTCCTCTCTTTTGTTTTTATAATCTTTAACCAATATTCTGTTGGTTTCTTGATTAAAAAAGCCTTCTTGATTTTTGGTATATCCACCTTCGTCAATTTTTCTGACAAATTGGTAGGGTTTTCCCGTTTCTTTATCAAAATAACTTTCGTATAAATCATCTACTTTAAAGAAAAAACGAGACATACCAGTAGTATATCCTCTGCCAATTGTATGATGTACTTTTTTATTATTAATAACGGCTTCTTTGAGCTCTAAAGTGGCGTAACCTGCATTGATAAGACCGTAATGTATTCTGAATTTAAACCATTCTCCGGTTTCAAAGGCTCTTTCTTTTTGAGAACTGAAACCTAAAGTTGTAATGACTAATAAACCTATTATGACTTTTTTCATTCTTGAATAATTGAATTGATTTACAACAGTAACGCAATTTCTGTTCCAAATGTATTAAAACAAAAAAACCCAGTCAAAAAAATGACCGGGTATTTATGCTATTAACCAACCAAAAAACTATAAATTATGAAAACTTATATAAAACTTCAGGAAACCACTCCTTCAGTTTTGTGGTACAAAGATATGTTGGTTTTTGATTTATTTTTAATGAAAATTCAACTTTAACACATTTTTATCAAAAATGTTATTACTACAACGTTGTATTTTGCGATATTCTTAAAAATTTTAACTTTATAATTACAAAGTTCCTCTTTTTGCTTGTTCTCTTTCTATAGATTCAAAAAGTGCTTTGAAATTTCCGGCACCAAAACCTTTTGCTCCCATTCTTTGAATAATTTCAAAAAATAAAGTTGGTCTGTCTTCAACTGGTTTTGTAAATATTTGCAATAAATAACCATCTTCGTCTGCATCTACCAAAATAGAGAGTCTTTGCAGTTCTTTGATGTCTTCTTTCATCATATCTCGGTGAACTCCTAATCTGTTGGGAATATCATCATAATATGCTTGTGGTGGTGGTGGCAAAAACTCTACACCTCTAGCTTTTAGTCCAGCAACTGTTTTTATAATATCATCTGTTGCTACTGCTAAATGCTGTACTCCTGAATCTTCGTAGAAATCGAGATATTCTTCTATTTGCGATTTTTTATTTCCTTTGGCCGGTTCGTTTATCGGGAATTTAATTCTTCCATTGCCATTACTCATTACTTTACTCATTAGAGCAGAGTATTCGGTATGAATTTGTTTGTCATCAAAAGATAGAAAGTTTTCAAATCCCATGACGTCTTCATACCATTTTACCCATTTATTCATTTCGCCCCAACCTACATTACCTACCATATGATCTACATATTTCAGACCAAGTGGTTCGGGGTTGTATTCTGATTTCCATTCTACAAAACCAGGTAAAAAGGCACCATTGTAATTTTTTCTTTCTACAAAAACGTGAACGGTTTCGCCATAAGTATATATTCCAGAGCGTATAACTTCGCCATGTTCATCTTTTTCAACAGTTGGTTCCATAAAAGGTTTTGCGCCACGTTTGGTGGTTTCTTCATAGGCAGAACGCGCATCTTCAACCCAAAGTGCAATTACTTTTACACCATCACCGTGTTTTCTTAAATGGTCATTTATTGGTGATGTACTGTTTAATGGTGTTGTAAGTACTAATCTAATTTTATCTTGTTTCAAAACATAACTTACTGCATCTCTTGATCCGGTTTCTAATCCGCGATAAGCGTGTGATTGGAATCCAAATGCTGTTTTGTAATAATGAGCAGATTGTTTTGCGTTACCTACATAAAACTCTACATAATCTGTTCCTAAAAGCGGCAAGAAATCTTGTGCTCCGCTAAATATTTTTTCTAAGCCGTATTCGACTGATTTTATTTCTTTTGACATTTTATTTTAATTTTTTACTGTTGTAAGATTTTAAAATATCCAAACACAGTTGTTAAAGTAACTATTAATTATTCAACCCAAGATTTGTAGTATTTACCGTCATCAATTCCCATTGCTTCTTCTGTAACCATAAGTGGTCTAAAAGTATCTACCATAACGGCTAGTTCTTGAGTTTCTTTATGTCCAATGCTACGTTCCATTGCACCTGGTGCTGGTCCGTGAGGAATTCCTTTTGGATGTAAAGTAATGTGTCCTTGCTCAATATTATTTCTACTCATAAAATCTCCATCGACATAATACAAAACCTCATCGCTGTCTATATTGCTATGATTGTATGGTGCTGGAATAGCTTTTGGGTGATAATCATATAAACGCGGACAAAACGAACAAACCACAAATGTTGCAGTCTCAAAAGTTTGATGAACTGGCGGTGGTTGATGAACTCTTCCAGTTATAGGTTCAAAATTATGAATGCTAAAACCATATGGAAAATTATAACCATCCCAACCAACAACATCAAAAGGATGAGTAGCATAAACCACTTCGTGTATCATTCCTTCTTTTTTGATTTTGATTAAGAAATCTCCTTTTTGATCATAGGTTTCTATTTCTGAAGGAAGTTTGAAATCTCTTTCGCAAAATGGCGAATGTTCAAGATGTTGCCCAGATTCGTTTTTATAACGTTTTGGAGTATAAAATGGCGAAAAAGACTCTACATAAAACAATCTGTTGTCTTGGGTTTCAAAATCAATTTGATAAATCATTCCACGAGGTATGATAAGATAATCACCATATTCAAAATTGATATTGCCCATCATCGTTCTTAACTTTCCGTTGCCTTTATGTATAAAAATTAGTTCATCGGCATCAGCATTTTTATAGAAATAGTCTCGTAATGATTTTTTTGGCGCTGCAAGACCAATTGTGCATTCTTTATTGACAAGCATCGCTTTTCTAGAATCTAGAAAATCGTCTTCAGGTTTTAATTCAAATCCTTTTAATAAAAGTGATTTTATGTTTTTGCCAATGGCAATTTTTGGTTCTACCGAATAAGAATTTATTATTTCTTTGACTTGAGTAGGTCTATGAATATGATATAACAATGACGAATGTCCGTGAAAACCTTCTGTTCCAAAAAGTTGTTCGTAGTATAAACCACCTTCAGGTTTCTCGAACTGAGTGTGACGTTTTTGTGGAAATTTTCCGAGTTTATGATATATTGGCATGATTTTATTATTTTAAATTAAAAATTAAGAATTTTGAATTTTAATAATAAAAACTCATTCAGGATTTCTCTTGATAAGGAATTTTAAAAGGATTAAAAGATTGTCCCATTTTTTCATCTAACAAATATCGGAAAAAAATATTTTTTGAGCTTGTTTTTAAGAATTATTTTAAAAGCAAAAAAGCACCAAAAATTCGATTTCTATTTTTGGTGCTTTTAAAAAAATATGTTTTTTAATTATTCCTTATTAGGATTGTTCAATTTACTGTTTTTCTTACCATAAGTAAAATAAATAACTAGACCAATTGCCAACCAACCTATTAATCTCAACCAGTTTGTCCATCCTAATCCATATATCATAGCTAGACAAACTATAATTCCAGCTATAGGTACAAATGGCACAAATGGTGTTTTGAATTCGCGTTTCATATCTGGTTCAGTTTTTCTTAGAACAATAACCGAAATACATACTAAGATAAATGCAAATAACGTTCCTATACTTGTCATATCTCCAACAATATCACCAGGGATAAATGCTGCAAACAAACCAACAATTACCAAAATAGCTAAGTTTGCTTTATAAGGTGTTTTGTATTTTGAATGTAAATCTCCAAATGCTTTTGGTAATAAACCATCTTTACCCATTGCATAAAAAACACGTGATTGACCCAATAACATAACTAATATTACAGATGTAAATCCGAATAAAATGGCTACAGTTACAAATTGTGCTAACCATCCAAAACCTGGCATTGCAGATGTAATTGCATTTGCAACAGAAGCTTCTTTTCCTCCAGTTCTGAAAAACTCTACTGATTCTAATCCTGTTAAAACGTGTGCAAATAAAATATATAAAACAGTACAAACAGCTAATGATCCTAGAATACCTATTGGCATATCTCTTTTTGGGTTTTTGGTTTCTTGAGCTGCAGTACTTACAGCATCAAATCCTATGAATGCAAAAAACACAGTTCCTGCCGCACCAAGAATTCCCATAATTCCTCCAAAACTATGATCTACTCCAGAATCATCTGTAAATACAGAAGCTTGAGGAATATATGGTGTGTGGTTTACTGGGTTTATAAAATTCCAACCCAATACAATGATCAAAACAACAATTGTTACTTTTATTACAACTATAATTCCGTTTACAAAAGCTGATTCTTGGGTTCCCTTTATTAAGAGTAAACTAATGACTGCAACAATAAAAAAGGCAGGTAAATTAATGATACCATGTTCACCAATATCTGAAACTTGAAAGGGCGAATGTGAAAGAGAATATGGTATTGGACTAGTATGCAACACATTGACCAGAAGATTATTGAGATATTCACTCCAAGCAATTCCAACAGTTGCTGCTCCAACTGCATATTCTAGAATTAAATCCCAACCAATTATCCATGCCAAAAGTTCTCCCATAGTTGCATAAGTATAGGTATATGCACTTCCAGAAATTGGTATTGATGATGATAATTCTGCATAACATAAACCCGCCAAAGCACATCCTACTGCTGCAACAATAAAACCTATTGTTACAGATGGTCCAGCATTTTGTGCAGCAGCAGTTGCTGTTCTAACAAAAAGACCCGCTCCAATAATTGCTCCAATTCCTAAAGCTACTAATGACCAAGCTGTTAAGGTTCTTTTTAGTCCTTTTTCAGATTCTGCAGCTTCACTTAATAATAGTGGTATTGATTTTTTATTCCAAATAGACATAGTTTTTCTATATTAATGGGTTAAATTAGATTTCAAATATATAGTTTTTTAAATAACTTCAAACATTTATCATTCGATTCTGTATTATTTTAAAACCAGAATCCAACACTTATCCAAGCAAAACCTTTTGTTACCTCTGGTGACCAAGAGTATTTAAATTCTATTGGTCCTACTCTAGATTCTAAACCATAACCTATTGCGTAGCCTGAATGATTTGGTGTAGAAATCCATTTTGTTGTGTCAAACAAATTGTCTTCGATATTGGCATAATTTGCAGCAAAATTTAAATGGTTTTTTTTGAAAATTTCATAATCTAAAGTTATTGAAGACTTGATATAACTATCGCCAGCAAGACTCAAAAAGTCATACCCATAAAAATGTTTAAAATTATTGATGGTATTATATCCATAACCTCCAAGAACAAAATCGAAAAAAGGAACTGTTTGTTTTCCTATGGCAAATCCTGCTTCTGATTGGAGCTTTACTGTTAGTTTTTTATAAAATGTTTTTGCAATTCCGAAATCTCCTTTTGCCACAGAATATTTTGAAAAAGTATTGGTATAGTCTGATGAGTATAGATAGGATTGAAAATCTCCTGTAAAATACCAGCCTTTTTTAGGAAAATATTTATTATCAAACGAATCGTATTTTATGTAACCAAAAAGGCTGCCATAGGTACTGTTTTCAAAAACCGGATTGACGTTTTGTAATGTTTTTGAATTGATTTTTAAATGTTTTATTTCAACACCTGCGCCAATCAAAAATTTCTGAAAAAAAATAGTTTGTGAATAGGCTTGATTCGTAAAGTCCGCAAAATCAATATTTAATGATTTTAATGATAAATTTTCAAGAAGAAAACCATTATTAAAATCAGTTTCAACATTTCGATTAAATTGATTAAACTTAGATTTAAAACCAAAACTCCAGTAAAATCCGTTATCTATATAATAATCTAAGTTGTATCTCAAATTATCACCAAGTATCAAATCTCCGGATATAATATCGTTTTTGAAAAATGTTTTTTTGTGTGTAATGTTTACTAAAACTCCTGTTTTATATAACCCATCAAAATGTAACCCAAATTTCAGATAGGTTTTTATTGGGTTTTCTGTAAGTATAATGTGTAAATCATCGTTGTTTTTGTTTTTTTCTAAAGAATAATTTATTGTGCTAAAATTTTGGGTTGCAATGATATTGTTAATACCAATTTTTAAATCATCATAGCAAATTTTTGTTCCTTGTTTGAACCTTAATTTTCCAATAACATAAGTTCTGGTATAGTTTTTTAAAGGGTTAATTATTATTTTCTCAATATTTAGACTATCTATTTTCAAGAAAGTGTGCTTTTTATATTCTGAATTTAAAGAATCGCCTAGGATTTTTATTTTTTCGTATTGAGCAAATGCTGCTTCTTCTCCTTTTTTAATAATTGTTTGTCCGTCATCAAAAGAGATAACGCCATATTCTGTAATATCTGGTTTGATATAAATATCAGTTTCGCTTATCTTTTTTTTCATTTTATCAATCATTTGAAGATTGGAAATCTGAACTAGAATTTTTGTGGCATCTTTTAGGGAATTTCTATCTTTTAAATCATCTTGAACATCTACACCAATAATGATATCTGCTCCAAGTTTTTTAATTTCGTCTATTGGATAGTTATTTGTGACTCCACCATCTACAAGTATTCTTCCATCTATTTCTACTGGAGAAAACAGCGTTGGAAAAGCACTACTTGCCAACATGGCTTCGGCAAGATATCCTTTGTTTAATAATACTTCTTCTCCAGTTTCGATATCTGATGCGATACACAAAAACGGAATAGGAAGTTTGTTAAAATCTCTTATATGTCTAACTTTACAAGTAAGTTCGTTTAGCAAATTATAATTATACATCCCTTTTGATAAAGCTGTAGGGATACCAACTTTTAATTTATTAAATGGTAATACAAAGGCATAAAGTTCATCATTGCGTTTTTCGTAGAAATTTTTTGATGATCTTGGTATAAAATCATTTAAAAGGGCATCAAAATCGGTTGCTTTAAATATGGAATCTATTTGGTTTGCTTTATATCCTGAAGCATAAAGCCCACCAATAACTGCTCCCATACTGGTTCCTCCAATAAAGTCTATTTTTACTCCTGCTTGTTCTAATACTTTTAAAACACCGATATGAGCAAATCCTTTTGCGCCTCCACCACTTAGTACCAAACCTATTTTTGGTCTTTTGGGTTTTTCTTGTGAATAGGAATTTTGTGAAAATTGGATATAGAAAATTGATACTAGACAAAAAAGACCAACCTTTTTTAGCCCTGGTTGAAACGGCATCCTTTTTTTGTAAAAAAAAGATAGAGAGAAAAACAGGAAAATGGATTGTAAATTTGCCTTTGCCATGTGCTCCTAAATATTGTTATGTTTTGTTTTCATTGTAAAAGTCGGCAATTTTTTTGGCTTTTGAAATACCAACTACGTCTGAAATTTCTTTTACTGTGGCTAATTTTAATCTTTTAACACTTTTAAAGTGTTTTATGAGTGTTTGCATTGTTTTTTCGCCAATTCCCGGAATGGTTTCTATAGAGGAATTGAGTGCTGCTTTGCTACGTTTGTCACGATGAAAAGTGATGCCGAATCGGTGTGCTTCGTTTCGCAATTGCTGGATAACTTTTAAGGTTTCTGATTTTTTATCTAGATATAATGGCACTGAATCGCCTGGATAAAAAAGTTCTTCCAGTCTTTTTGCAATGCCAATAATGGCAATTTTCCCTCTCAAACCAAGTTCATCTATGCTTTTTAAGGCTGATGATAGTTGGCCTTTTCCGCCATCAATGATGATTAGTTGGGGCAATGGTTGGTTTTCGTCGAGCATTCGTTTGTATCGTCTGTAAACCACTTCTTCCATTGAGGCAAAATCGTTTGGTCCTTCGACTGTTTTTATATTAAAATGACGGTAGTCTTTTTTGGCAGGTTTTCCGTCTTTAAAAACCACGCAAGCCGCAACAGGATTGGTTCCTTGTATATTGGAGTTGTCAAAACATTCAATATGTCGTGGTTCTACTTGTAGGCGCAAATCTTTTTGCATTTGTGCCATTATTCTATTGGTGTGCCTATCTGGATCAACTATTTGCAATTGTTTGAGTTGATCTATTCTATAGAATTTTGCATTGCGAATAGATAAATCTAAAATTTGTTTTTTGTCACCAAGTTGTGGAACTGTAATTTTTATTTTGTCTCCTAATGAAATAGGAAACGGAACAATTATTTCTCTTGACAAAAGATGAAATCGTTCTCTGAGTTCAATAACAGCAAGCTCTAACAGTTCTTCGTCGGTTTCTTCGAGTTTCTTTTTTAATTCCATGGTATAGGAACGAATAATGGAACCGTGTGCTATTTGAATAAAATTTATATAAGCCGCACTTTCGTCTGATACGATTGAAAAAACATCAATATTGGTAATTTTTGGGTTGATAATAGTTGATCTCGATTGATAATTTTCTAGAACTTCTATTTTTTCTTTTATTTTCTGCGCTTCTTCAAAATGCATATTCTGAGCCAGTTCTAGCATTTTTTTCTTGAAATCTTTCATACTTTCTTTGAAGTTTCCTTTCAAGATTTCACGAATAGCATCTACTTGTTTTTGATAATTTTCAAGAGTTTCAAAACCTTCGCAACCGCCTTTACAATTTCCAATATGGTATTCTAAACATACTTTGAATTTATGGTTTTCGATATTTTTTTGACTTAAATCATAAGTACAAGTTCGAAGCGGATACAATTCTTTGATTAAATCTAAAATGGTGCTTATGGTTTTAAAACTCGTATAAGGGCCAAAATATTCTGACCCATCTTTTACCATTCTACGTGTTGGAAATATTCTAGAAAAAGGTTCTTTTTTTATACAAATCCAAGGATAACTTTTGTCGTCACGAAGCAAGACATTATATCTTGGTTGCAATTTTTTTATTAAATTGTTTTCTAACAAAAGTGCATCGCTTTCTGAAGGCACTACAATATGTTTGATGGTTACAATCTTCTTTACCAATACATTGGTTTTTGCGGTGTCGTGAATTTTATTGAAATAAGAAGAAACTCTTTTTTTGAGATTTTTGGCCTTACCTACATATAATATTTTTCCTTCTTTGTCATAATATTGATATACTCCAGGATTATCTGGAAGCGATTGTATTTGAAGATCTAATGGAGAAGTATTCATTGAAACAAAGTTAATGTGTAATTCTTGAAATACAAATGAATGTCATTGAAAAAAAATTCTAAATTTACAGTATGAATAAAAGAGAATTACGGATAAAATATAAAGCCCTTAGAAATAATTTTGAACATTCTGAAGTTGAAGAAATGAGTTTGGAAATTGCCAATCAAGTACTAAAACTTCCAGTTTGGAATAAAAATTATTTTCATATTTATTTACCTATAACAGATCATAAGGAAGTAAATACAGAATATATATTGCATATATTATCTGGAAAAGATAAAAATTGTATCGTATCAAAAAGTGATTTCAAAACAATAGAAATGACTCATTATTTATTGACTGATTCAACCAAAATCAAAAAAAACGAGTTCAATATTCCTGAACCTGTAGATGGTATTGAAATACCTGTATCTAAAATAGAAGTAGTTTTTGTACCTCTTTTGGCTTATGATAAAGATGGAAATAGAGTTGGTTTTGGCAAAGGGTTTTATGACCAGTTTTTATCTCAATGCAAGCCAGATACCATAAAAATTGGATTGTCCTTCTTTGAACCTGAAAACAAAATAGAAGATGTTTATGAAAAAGATATTAAAATAGATTATTGTGTTACTCCAACCACTATTTATAAGCTTCCATAATTGTTTTTTGATGGAAAGCTCTTTTGTTAAAAACTATTAATATTCCCACACCTGTTGAGATTGCCATGTCGGCAACATTGAAAATAGCATTAAAAAACTTAAAATGATTTCCGCCCCAAATTGGGAACCAACTAGGAAAATTACCTTCATAAATTGGAAAATACAACATGTCGACAACTTTACCGTGAAATATTTTTCCGTAAGGATGATCAGAAAAAATTGTTGCTAAATTATTATGACTGTCATCGAAAATTATTCCGTAAAACACAGAATCTATAATATTCCCAAAAGCTCCAGCAAGGATTAATGAGATTGCAACAATGAGATAGTTGGAACTAAATTTATTTTGGCAAGAATCCCAAAGCCAATAACCAATTGCGGTTACAGCAACTAATCTAAAAAGAGTTAAAAACAATTTCCCGTATTGTCCTGGAATTTCTGTTCCCCAAGCCATTCCTTCATTTTCTATAAATAGTATTTTAAACCAACTGAATACATTGACTTCTTCTCCTAATACAAAACTGGTTTTGATATAAATTTTCGAAAATTGATCTAGTATTAATATAAAGACAATTAAGAAATAAGCTTTTGATAATGACATTTTTATTTTATTAATGGCGCAAAAATAGAATTATTTTAAAAAAAACGCTCCTATTGGAGCGTTAATTATTATGTAACATTTTGATTATCGTTGCAAATTTTTTGCTTCGATGCTCATTGTTGCGTGAGGAACTATCATTAATCGCTCTTTACTGATTAATTTTCCAGTTACTTTACAAACGCCATATGTTTTATTTTCTACACGGAAAAGTGCGTTTTTTAAATCGCGAATAAATTTTTCTTGACGAATAGCCAACTGTGAGTTTGCTTCTTTACTCATTGTTTCGCTTCCTTCTTCAAATGCTTTAAATGTAGGCGATGTATCATCAGTACCATTATTTAAATCATTCATATAAGCACTTTTTATCAAATCTAAATCAGCTTGTGCTTTAGCTATTTTTTTTAGGATTAGTTCTTTGAACTCTGCTAAATCAGCATCAGAGTATCTTGCAATTTCATCTACCATATTCGTATTATTTTGTAATTATTATTTTTGTTTTTATATCGTCAAACTCAATTTCCGTACCGTTTTTTATTTCGTCTTCAAAAATTAAGGTTTCTGTTAAAGTTTCTGATTTGATATAGTCTTCATTTGCTTGAACTGCTTTTTCTAAAACTATGTTCTTTTGTAAAAGCACTTTTATTTTATCAGTAACTTCAAATCCAGAATCTTTTCTAATGTTTTGAATTCTATTTATTAACTCTCTTGCAATTCCTTCTTCTTTTAATTCATCGGTGATGGTGATGTCTAGTGCAACTGTAATTCCGTTTGCATTGGCCACCAACCAACCTTCAATATCTTGAGAAGAAATCTCAACATCATCTTGGGATAAAGTTATTGTATTTCCTGAAATTTCAATATTTAAGAATCCTAATGTATCTAATTGATTGATTTGTTCAGGTGTAAAACCTTGTATTTGTTTGGAAATCAACCCCATATCTTTTCCAAAACGAGGTCCCAAAGTTTTAAAATTTGGTTTTATTTGTTTTATTAATATTCCTGACGCATCATCAAGAAGTACGATTTCTTTTACATTTACTTCGGCTTTTATAAGGTCAGAAACTGCCTCTATTTCAGCACGTTGATTCTCGTCAAGTATAGGAATCATAACCTTTTGCAGAGGTTGACGTACTTTAATCATTTCCTTTTTTCGGAGTGATAATACTAGTGACGAAACTGTTTGCGCTTTCATCATTCTGCTTTCTAACGATTTATCAACAAAGTTTTCAACCGAAACTGGAAACAAAGCCAAGTGTACACTAGCAAAATCCTCAGTTTGAGTTGTTCTAACCAAATCACGATACAACTGATCCATAAAAAACGGAGCTATTGGCGCAGCTAATTTGGCCACATTTATCAAACAAGTATAAAGCGTTTGATAAGCCGCTATTTTATCCGTTCCGTATTCGCCTTTCCAGAATCTTCTTCTGCATAAACGAACGTACCAATTACTTAAATTTTCTTGTACAAAATCAGATATTGCTCTTGCCGCTTTTGTTGGTTCATAATCGGCATAGTATTCGTCAACATTTTTTATCAAAGTATTCAATTCTGATAAAATCCATCGATCAATTTCTGGTCGTTCGTTCAACGGAATTTCCGCTTCTGAATAAGTGAATTTATCAATATTTGCGTATAATGTAAAGAAGGAATAGGTGTTGTAAAGTGTTCCGAAAAACTTTCTACGAACCTCAGCAATTCCTTCTAAATCAAATTTCAAGTTGTCCCACGGATTGGCATTTGAAATCATATACCAACGTGTTGCGTCTGGACCATATTCTGCTAATGTTTCGAATGGATCGGCAGCATTTCCTAAACGTTTCGACATTTTTTGTCCGTTTTTGTCTAGAACCAAACCGTTTGAAACTACATTTTTATAAGCAATTTTATCAAAAACTAACGTTCCGATGGCGTGTAATGTATAAAACCAACCACGAGTTTGGTCAACTCCTTCGGCAATAAAATCAGCAGGAAATGCTTTGTTATCGTCAATTAAATCTTTGTTTTCAAATGGATAATGCCATTGAGCATACGGCATTGCACCCGAATCAAACCAAACGTCAATCAAGTCACTTTCACGTTTCATTGCTTTTCCTGATGGCGAAACTAAAACGATGTTATCGACAACATTTTTGTGTAAATCAACCAAATCATAGTTTTCTTCGCTCATATTTCCAACCTCAAAACCTTTAAATGGATTTTCTGATTGAAAACCAGCTGCGATAGATTTTTCTATTTCTGAATATAATTCTTCTACTGAACCGATTAGCATTTCTTCGGTTCCATCTTCGGTTCTCCAAATTGGCAAAGGAATTCCCCAATATCTTGAACGCGACAAGTTCCAATCGTTGGCATTTTTCAACCAATTTCCGAAACG
>JAYTNO010000006.1:0-2224 GCA_043748275.1 Flavobacterium sp.
TTGTGAAATAGCATATCGAGTAAAATCGGGAATGTTTAAAGAAAGTGTTGCCCAAAATCCAACCATTCCTGTCAAAGCAGGAAAGAAAAATTTAAAAAATTCGGCAGTGCTGTTGAACTTTGATTTGGTTTCTAATATTGGTCCCAATCCGTGAGCTGCTGAAATTGCCCAAAACAATAAGGCCAATGCAGCAACAGGAAGAAAAAACGCTTTGAAAACCAATAACTTCTTGATGCTATCTACTCCTAAATAAACGACATACATATTGAGTAACCAAAAAAGAAAAAAACAAATTGCTGGTCCAGTTTGTAATCCAAAAGAATCTGGAAAAATTTTCGGTAATGTTTCTAGTGATGGTATCCACAAGCGCATCATTTGATAAATTGCAAATCCGCCAATCCAAGTTTGAATTCCAAACCACCCGCAAGCAACAATGGCACGTAATAATGCAGGAATATTAGCTCCTATTGTTCCAAAACTAGCACGAGCAAAAACTGGAAATGGAATTCCGTATTTTGCGCCAGCGTGACCATTTAAAATCATAGGTATTAATACAATAGTATTTCCTAAAAAAATAGTCAATATAGCTTGCCACCAATTCATTCCTCCTTGAATCAAGGAACTAGACAGCATATAGGTTGGAATACACAAACTCATACTTATCCACAAAGCAGCATAATTCCAAGTAGTCCAAGTTCTTTTATTAGAAGCAACTGGAGCCAAGTCTTCGCTATACAAAGAGGTATTTGTATGATTTTGGTTTTCAGTCATTTATGGTTGATTTTTTGTTTTTACCACATAGAAACATAGGTTTTTATTTGGATAAAAAGTTGCTTTGCTTAATAAAGAAATCATAAGCTATTTTGTTTTAATGGATTAATGCTTCGTCAGCAATTTTTAAAGCTTCGCTGATGATGGCTAAACCTTCGTCGATTTGAGTTTCGTTAATACATAATGGTGGTGCGATAAAAATATAACCCCAACGAACAAAAGTGTATAATCCTAATGCGCGAACTTTGGCAGCAATAGCATTTGTGATTTTTAAATCATCGCCAGCAGCATTATAAGGTGCAATAAGTTCCCCAGTTGATTTGTTTTTTAATACATCCAAACAACCTAAAAGTCCTGTGTTTCTGAAAGTTCCCATACTTGGATGTTGGCTTCTCATTGCTTCGATTCTGGATTCTAGATAAGCACCCATTGTTCGAGTATTTTCAATTAAATTATCACTTTCGTATATATTGATTACGGCTAAAGCTGCTGCTAAAGCCACTGGATGTCCATTATAAGTTAATCCAATCATCATCGGAGTGTTTTCGAATTTGGCAGCAATTTTATCGGAAACCATCAAACATCCTAATGGTAAATAGGAAGAAGTTAATCCTTTTGCCATACATACCATATCGGGAATGATATCGTGGTTTTGAAAACCAAACCATTTTCCTGTTCGGCAAAAACCACTCATAACTTCATCAGCAATAAAAAGAATTTCATATTTTTCGCAGAGTGCTTTTACTCCTTTTAAATATCCTTTTGGGTAATGCAAACAACCTGAAGAACCGCTTTCACCTTCAAAAATAAATGCGGCAATATTGGTTTTTCCTTCAAAATGAATAACTCTTTCTACATATTCTAAACTTAAACTTAACTTGGTAGCATCGTCTAAATTTTTCATTCCGAAGAAATAATATGGATCATCAAGAAGAACAGCATTAGTCATTTGTTGAGAATCATTGGCTAGTTTTCGAGGATCACCACCAACAGACATTCCGCCAATAGATCCACCGTGAAATGCACGATATCTTCCAATGATTTTGTGTCTTCCTGTATATAATCTCGCTAATTTTATTGCATTATCAACAGATGAAGTTCCGCATAAAGTATAAAATGCTTTGTTTAAATCGCCTGGACATATTTCTGCTAATTTTCGGGAAAGTTTTGCCCTGATTTCGGTAGTGCAAGATGGTGTTACAAAACTTACTTTTTGCATTTGTTCCACAACAGCATCGGTAACACGTTGGTCACCGTGACCGATATTGACTGACATTAATCCTGATGAAAAATCGATGATTTTATTTCCATCATAATCATATAAATAAACACCTTCTGCTCTTTCAATAGCAATTGGGTTGACACTTGCTTGTGCTGACCACGAAAATAAACTGAATTCTTTACTATCGTTTATTATTTGCTCTTTGGTCATTGTATCTTCTTTAGTAATCAT
>JAYTNO010000007.1:0-6038 GCA_043748275.1 Flavobacterium sp.
AACATCAAAAACCACATTCCTTCATCGGCTTTCATGCTAGTTGGAATAAGCATAATTCCTACCAGTAAGGATAAAATAATTTTTTTCATTTTATATAAATATAAGTTAGTTAATTTGAAATACTAGTCTACAGAATATGAAATTAGTTACAAACTGTTGATAAATACCTTCATTTTTTGAAATGCGAATATAATTCATTTTCATAATACTCATTTAGTTATAGAATAGAAAACTAAATCGATGTAGTAAATTTTAACTTAATTTTTAGATTTTATTTTATTAAACAAAAAAGCTATCCAATTAAGATAGCTTTCTAATATTTAAAAATATTTAGATTTTATTCTTCATTAACATTCAGCATTGCCCATAACTTGTCTTTCAATTCTATTAACCCTTGTTGTGCAACAGATGAAATAAACATATAAGGAATGCCTTTGAAATCTTTATCTAATTGTTTTTTCATTTCTTTTTTTAATTCCTCGTCCAGCATATCAGATTTTGAAACAACTACAAGTCTGTCTTTATCTAACATTTCTGGATTGTAACGACGCAATTCATCAAGTAATATGTCATATTCTTTTTTGATGTCATCTGCATCTGCAGGAACTAAAAAAAGTAATGTTGAATTTCGTTCAATATGTCTAAGGAAATAATGACCTAATCCTTTTCCTTCGGCAGCACCTTCAATAATTCCTGGAATATCTGCAATAACAAATGATTGAAAATCTCGATAGGCAACAATTCCTAAATTAGGTTTTAATGTTGTAAAAGGATAATCGGCAATTTTTGGTTTTGCAGAAGTTAGAACTGATAATAAAGTAGATTTTCCAGCATTTGGAAAACCAACTAAACCAACATCTGCCAATACTTTCAATTCTAGAATTACATCCATTTCTTCAGATGGTAAACCAGGTTGTGCATATCTTGGCGTTTGATTGGTTGAACTTCTAAAATTCCAGTTGCCTAAACCACCTTTTCCGCCTTGAGCTAAAATTCTTTTTTCTCCGTCTTCAGTAATTTCAAAAAGAATTTCATCTGTTTCTTTATCGCGAACGACTGTTCCTAATGGTACCTCAATAAATTTATCTTCCCCATCAGAACCTGTACTTCTAGAACTACCACCATCACCACCATGTCCTGCTTTGACGTGTCTTGCAAACTTCAAATGAAATAATGTCCATAAACCTTTGTTTCCAACAAGATATACGTGACCACCACGACCACCATCACCACCATCTGGACCACCTTTTTCTATAAATTTTTCTCTATGTAAATGCGTAGATCCTTTACCACCTTTTCCTGAAGAAACGTATATTTTTACGTAATCAACAAAATTTCCCTCTGTCATTTTTTTGTGTATTCAGTTCTTATGTTTGTTTTTCAATTATAATTTCTAATTGATTGTCAACCATTTAAACTATTCTTTAATTGCTTTTACAAGAACTTTGTCAATTTTTACGCCATCCATATCAATGACTTCCATCTCTAGTTTGTTCCAAATGAGTTTTTCTCCTTGTTTTGGAATATTTCCTAATTCGGTCATAATCAATCCGCTTACAGTAGTAACATCATAGTCGTTGGTAAGATCATCCATATCAAAATAAGTAAGAAAATCGTGTAATGAATAATGACCGTCTACCAACCAAGTTCCATCTTCTCGCGCTATTAATTTAAAATCATCTGCATAAAAATCTGCTGCATCGCCAACGAGTGCTTCCAGAATATCGTTTAATGTAATTATTCCTTGAAAAACACCATATTCATCAGTTACTAATGCGTAATGTACTTTTGTTTTTTTGAAATTTTCTAGCGCTTTATAGGCTGAAGTGTGTTCTATAAAATAAAATGGATCTCGAGTGATTGATTTTAAATCAAAATTTCCTTTTTCGAAATTTGCAAATAAATCCTTAAGTAAAACTATACCTATTACATCATCAAGATTTTCTTCACAAACCGGATAAACCGAATGTAATTCGTCAAGAACTTTAGCTTTTAGCTCCTCTACATTGTCTTCTAATGAAAGATAAACAATAGATTTTCTATGTGTCATTAAGGAGTTTACTTTTCTATCTCCGATATGAAAAACTCTTTCCACAATATCTTGCTCTATTTCTTGAACTTCTCCACCTTCTGTTCCTTCTTTGATAATGGCTTTGATTTCTTCTTCGGTTACTTTGCCATCAGCAGTAGGTTTTATTTTTAAAACATCTAAAATAAAATCTGTTGAATGTGTTAGCAACCAAATAAATGGAGCTGTAATTACCGACATAATTTTCATTGGAACAGCGACTCCTTTTGCAATTGCTTCAGGATAATTTAATCCTATACGTTTTGGCAATAATTCTCCAAGAACTAAAGAGAAAAAAGTAAGAACAACTACTACAGTTCCTACTGATAAACTTTGAGAATAAGGTTGCAAAAATAAAAACCCATCATAAAAAAATTTTACATCGTCAGTAATTTTTTCTCCAGAATAGATACCTGTCAATATACCAATTAAGGTAATTCCAATTTGTACAGTAGATAAGAATTTGTTTGGCGAATTGGCTAAGTCTAAAGCCACTCTCGCATTTGTATTTCCTTTTTTTGCTGCGGTCTCAAGTCGGTTTTTTCTGGCCGAAATCAATGCGATTTCTGACATTGAAAAAACTCCGTTAAGTAGAATTAAAAAGAAAATGATAAGTATTTCCAATTTTTTGTTTTTTGATTAAACTAAATTACTGCTAAATTACAAATTATCAATTACTTTGCTTAATCTTTCTGTAATTTCTTGAATTGTTCCTATACCATTTACTGCATGAAACTTATTTTGAGTTTTGTAAAACTGCATCAAAGGTGCCGTTTTTTCGTTGTATTCTTGGTATCTATTTCTAATTTTTTCTTCGTCTTGATCATCAGGTCTTCCAGAGGTTTTTCCTCTTTCTAATAATCTTTTTATTAGAATTTCATCGTCTGCTTCTAATGCAATTGTCGCCGTTATTTTTTGATTTTTTGATTGTAAGAAAACATCCAAAGCTGCTGCTTGTGCTAGTGTTCTTGGAAAACCATCAAATAAAAAACCTGCCGAATGTGTGTTTTTGTCTACTTCACTTTCTAACATTTTTATAGTAACTTCATCAGGAACTAGATCTCCTTTGTCCATAAATGTTTTGGCTAATTTACCTAATTCGGTTTCGTTTTTTATGTTATATCTAAAAATATCTCCTGTAGAGAGATGGGTGAGATTGTATTTTTCTTTTAAAAATTCTGCTTGTGTGCCTTTTCCTGCTCCAGGTTTTCCAAAAAGAACGATGTTAATCATTTTGTAAAAATTATTATTATTTAAATTTGAGTTGTGTTTGTTATTCTGCTAATTGATACACATCTGGTAAATTTCTTCCCAATCCATCATAGTCTAAACCATAACCAACAATAAATTTATTTGGTATTCTGATACCAACATAATCTATTTTAATATCCTTTTTATAGGCTTCTGGTTTAAGAAATAAAGTAGCAATTTTAAAATGTTTTACTTTTTTGTCTTTAAAAATAGCTTTCAATTCTTCAATTGTATTTCCGGTATCTACAATATCTTCTATTATAACAACCGTTCTTCCTTCAAGATCTTGGTTTAACCCAATCAATTGTTTTACATCATGAGTAGTTTTTGTACCTTCATATGATGACATTTTTACAAAACTTACTTCGCACATTCCTCTATATTCTTTAAGTAAATCTGCCATTACCATAAAAGCACCATTCAATACTCCTATAAAAACAGGTACTTCATCAAAGAAATCGTCATCCATTTGTTTTGCCAAATTTTTTATTGCAAAATCTATTTCATCCGAAGATATAAATGGTTCGAAAGTTTTATCGTGAAGATGTATCATTTAATTAAATTTAAAATAAGGTGCAAATTTAAACAAGTAAAAACTATAAAGTAGTAAGTATTTAGACTTTTTTGTAAATTTGATATATTTACAAAATGAATTCAGAATTACTACAAAGAATTACTAAAAGTTCGGCTCATACAAAAAGCAGAATTGAGAATGGTAATTTTATCATTCAAAACCTCATTCTACTTGATGAATTAATTCAATTTTCTTTTAAAACAAATGATAAACTGCATGTTAGAGCTTGTTGTATTCTAGAAAAAGTATTCGAAATAAATTTAGATTTATCATTTCCCCATTTAGATTTTATTTGTGAAAATTTGTCTTTTCTAAAAAATGATAGTGCCATAAGATCTATTTCTAGATTTATTATGTTGTCAACTCATGAGAATAGCAAAAAAAAGTATTTAACTGAAAGTCAGACAGAAAAAATCACAGAAGTTTGTTTTGATTGGTTAATTTCTGATATTAGGATTGCCCCAAAATATCATGCAATTTTAACATTGTTTGAATTAGGGAAAACCCAAGATTGGATTTATCCTGAGTTACGACAAATTCTAGAAAAAGATGTAGTAGGAAGTTCTCCAGGATACAAATCTATTGCAAAGAAAATTTTGAAGAAAATTTAAAGCTAGTTTAAATTAATATTTATCTTTAACAAAACTTAAATTGATTATTTTTAAATGGCATCATTATCTCCAAACACTTCAGTATTAGGTCAAAAAAATGCCAAACATTTGCTAAGACGTTCAAGTTTTGTTTATACCCAATCCTTACTATCTCAATTTTCTTCATTAACACCAAGTCAAGCTCTAGATTTTTTATTTACAGAATTACCTTTTGTTGTTGATTTACCTTATGACCCTTTGCCAATTGGTTCTCCAGATGGTTATTGGACAGAATCTTCCAATATATCAACATCATTTCAAGATCAAGAAAGAAAAGCTTCTATAGTTTCTGGTTGGTGGTGGTATAATGCAGTACATTCTCCAAATATTAAATATAAATTATGTCATTTTTTATCTACTAGATTTACTGTTCAGAAATCAAAAGGTGCAGGTTCTGCGACAGAATTTTATGATTACATTCGATTATTGCTTTTTTATTCGTTTGGAAATTATAAAACTTTAGCCAAAAAAATGACTTTAAATAATTCGATGTTAAATTATTTGAACAATACTTCTAATGTAAAGCAAGCACCAAATGAAAATTATGCCAGAGAGTTTTTAGAATTATTTACTATTGGAAAAGGCAATCAGATAGCGCCAGGAAACTACACAAATTACACAGAAGCAGATATTGTTGAAGCAGCAAAAGTATTAACAGGGTTCAAAAGACAACCCGATCGTACAAGTGTTGACCAAGAAACTGGAATTCCTAAAGGAGCAATTGTTTTTTCCGATCACAATACCAATTCTAAAAATTTCAGTAGTGCTTTCAATAACAGAATAATAAATTCTGGTAATAATGCGGATTCAATAGAAATAGAGTTGGATGATTTTGTTGAAATGATTTTTGATAAAGAAGAAACTGCTAAAAATATTAGCAGAAAAATCTATACTTATTTTGTAAATAGTAAGATAACTTCCGAAGTAGAGAATGACATAATTATTCCTTTAGCTATTGAATTAAAAAACAATAATTATGAATTAAAACCTTCCATTAGAAAATTATTAGAAAGTGAACATTTTTATGATTTAGATGATTCAGATTCTAGTAATGAAACAATTGGAGCCTTAATAAAATCACCAATTCAGCAGCTTTCAGAAATATGCAGTTTTCTTGAAGCTACAATTCCGAATCCAAATACAAATCAATTGGATTTTTATTCTGTTTTTTGGAATGATTTTGCGCATAATACCTTTTTGAAAGGGGCAAATATGATTTTGTTTGATCCTGAAAATGTTGCAGGACATCCTGCATACTATCAAGAACCTGATTTTGATAAAAATTGGATTTCTGCTTCTTCGCTTATTGCAAGATTTAAATTAGGTGAATCTTTAATAGAAGGTGAGAATAGAATAGAAGGAAATGATGATATTGCCACCAAAATTAATATGAGTGAAGTACTAAGAAATTCAAATATGATTTCAGTAGTTGATGATCCTTATATATTGACTTCCGAACTATGTAACACTCTTTTCGCTCAAGAAACCGATGAAG
>JAYTNO010000008.1:0-2205 GCA_043748275.1 Flavobacterium sp.
ATAAAAAATATCAATTTAAGATTTGGCGAGAGTAAAAAATCGTCTATATTTGCCGACCCAAAAAGAAAAACAGTCTTTTTGCAAAAAATGGGAGCTTAGCTCAGCTGGTTCAGAGCATCTGCCTTACAAGCAGAGGGTCACAGGTTCGAACCCTGTAGCTCCCACAGGAAAAATGAAAGGCTTACAAGAATTTAAACTTGTAAGCCTTTTTTCATTTGCACAAGATTTGCACAAAAAAGGCCACTAAAGTTAATTTATCCTAATTGTTTTCGATGATTTAATAATTTAATCTAACTTTCAGCACGTTTTCTAATATGAGCATTACTAAAGAGATTCTTCGGCCAATTAATGACACGCATTCTATTAAGGAGGCGGTCATTACGCTATTCCTTTCTAATCCTATAATTAAACCAGAAAGGTTTGATGCTTTAATTAAAAATGAGTTCAAAGAAGTATTTCAAAAATTTGAACCAACAAGTCAAGTTGAATTTCAATTCAAGGGGAAAGAAAATGGCATTGTTGAAGGTTCAGCCCCTTTGGTTCAAGAAAATGTCGGTTTCATATTTTCGAAATTTGACCAAGGTAAAACAGTTGCCGCTTTGCAGGCAAGAAATGAAGTAAGTAGAACCTTTATATCATATCACTCATTAGATTATTCAGACTGGGACATTTTTTTTGATGAGTTTATTAAACTTGCATCAACGGTTGCAAATTTTCATTCGCAATTATTTGTTAATGCCTTTAGTCTACATTATATTGATGAGTTTGAATGGTTAAATAAAGGTGAAATTGATGCTAAACAGGTATTTAACGAAAATGCAACACTTTTGCCCAAAGATTTTTTTCAAAGTAAAGTAACAAATTATCAATTAGTAACTTTAAAGAGTAACAGTTACGAATACTATGATAGGATTGAAATAAAAGTTGAACAAAGGCCTAAAACATTTCTTACTGTTAGCCATAATGTGGTTCAAAACTTGAATGACAATGTATTAATGAATGACTTAATTTCAAGTGCGAAGTTTAAAGAAATGCTTTATCTTGCCCATGAACATAATAAAAAAACCTTAGCAAATATTTTCAGAGAAGATGTTTGTTCACTAATAGGATTGAAATGATGAACTGCTCACCAGATATTGCAATTTATGATACATCTTCATTTACTATTTTAAATGAAATCAGAGATCGTAAATCAAAAGGGATTAATCTATATAAGGCATACTTAACTCCTGTTGAGTTAAATCCTGTAAACGAAACAATTCAATTAATTCAACAATTATCTAAAGTTGGTGAAAATTGGGATGGCTATGATGCTAAAGCACCCGATTTGAAAATAATAGAAAATGCGGTTTATTTTTTAAACTCACTTCCTTCGTATTACCAAAAGATGTTAAACATAAGTGACATCAGTTTAACTCCATATGGAACTGTAGTTCTCGAATGGTATAAAAATGATTTGCATTATGTTTCAATCGAGATTGGAGCAACGAAACTTGGATTGATTAGCGAAACAGCCACTGGAGAAAACCCTTATTTTGATGGAATTGAAATCTTTTCTAATGAAGCGATTAATAAAATTTTGCCAGTGTTTTATCAAGTTTTTTCGAAAGCATGATAAAACTCAAGGGGAGCAAATACCAATTGAAATTTCTCCAGAAGAGGTAATATTACGAGGCGTTGTAAAACCTTTATTTGCTGGTAGCAAAGGGTTAAAGGAGTATGTTTTCTTACCTCCGCCAAAAAGGGCAAGAAAAGATGTGTCTGTATTAAGACTTAATTATTCGAACGTGAATTTTTGCAAAAGCCATTTTAAAAGTCTAAATATGGGTGCAAATTTATATTCTGGAATTGCGGCAATATTACCAAAGCATATTTCCGAAATAAATAATCAAACAAATTTGATTTTTACTAATGGTGAAGAATTAAGTGTTTCAATTGAAGCAACACCTGACTATTCGTCTGGATTGATAATGCACGCTGATATTATTTACTCACATTCTGATTCTGACGAAGGTTTAGACGATGAACCGAAAACTTTTTTACGAAAAATCGCTAAAGAATTAGTGAAGAGAGCGAAATATTTTGAAGACCCAAGTCCAATTTCAAGCGAATGGAACGGAGTGGAAATTAGTGGTGAGGTTTTTAATAGCTAAAGTTATTATTCAAGTTTCAAATCAATATTATTTTCAAGCATCGAACTTAGCA
>JAYTNO010000009.1:0-2197 GCA_043748275.1 Flavobacterium sp.
TTTACGATAACCCCATAGAGGTGATAAAATTGACGGTTCCGTTCAACCGGAGTTTCATTGTTGGCTTTTCAAGCCCAACGAAACTCTAGCTGTTAGGTGCTGGCTTTGTTAGAACTACTATTTTTCTTTTAATTATGATATTTTATTTATTGCTTTTAACGAAACAACAAACAAAGTATGTATTTCATCTAGTTTTGTTCTTAATAATTCCTTTTTTGTAGAATAACTAATTACATTTCCATTAATATCACATTCGTCAACTAAAAATATTTCTAATTTTTCAATCGCAGTTTCCAAATCGTCAATACTACAATCGTTTAAATCAAATGTTTCAAACATCTTTTTCAAAGGTGTAATGTTTTGTGAAATTTCTTTAATTGATTTTGTTACTTCACTTAACTCAATATTATCGTTCAAACTTAAATTGTGAGATAATGTTAGAAAAAACTTCCAAACTATATCAAGTTTTGGTTGCAAATAATTGTGAAGATTTGAAGATTTAGTTTGGATTTTTTTTAATGAAATTGCAAGATAAAGACCAACAGAAGCCGTTATCAATGAAATTAAGGAATTTGAAATATTTACTTTTGTGTCAATTTCAAGATATTTAAATTGACATAAAACATAAGAAATTAATGCCCCAATAAGTATAAAAACTAAATTTAACCAATTATTATTTTTTCTTTTCATAAATTGATTGTTTTACTTTTTTTATATATTTTGGAATTTCATTTGATACCAAAATTAAATTATTCCAAACTTCGTCTGGCGTAAATTCTGTTCCCAATCTTATGAATGCTTCATTTAAAAAAGAACTTGCGTAACCTTCGGTACCGTCTAAAATTATTTTTAATTTTAGATTTTTTTCTTTTGCTTCAAGATATTTAGGTCTTAAAAGCATTTCAAAAAATTCTTCACCTGAAAATGGACCATCGCTATAATTTCTTGCTCCTGGTTCATCGGTAAAATCCTTTGCAATATCAATTATTATCATCTTTTCCTTTTTTAGTTATAACAAGCTTTTGTACACTCTTCATTTAATAACCAAAAGTAGTAAGTTCCTTTGAAAGGAACGTTAAGTTTTTTATAAATTTTTTTGTCGAAATCTATAAACACATCATTTGAAATAACTACTAAATTTTTGAAATATCCTTCTTCATAATTTTCAAAAATTGTTGGCAGACCTTTTCCTCTCCAACTTAATCCTGTTCTAGATTCTATTCCATTTTTAAATGCAGTTTCTAATAAATCACAGTTATCTCTAAATAAATTAAATAGTTTACCTAAAAATCCCTCTGAAAAAGATTTAATTATTCCTCGTCCGTTGTCCACAAATGAAAATTTTACCTGTTTATTTTCTTCATCGTGACTTATACCTAAATGCCAAATTACACTATTTTCATTTTTAAAAGCGTGATCGTGACTATTTCTCATCATTTCGAAAACAGTTCCTCGAAGTGGTGGATTTCTTCCTTTTGTTCCCCAAACTGTCTCATTTGCATTTTTGATTTCAAAAGATAAATCAATATGAGTATTTGATTTTCCTCCCGTTCTCAAAATAGTGTTTTTTGTAATTGAATTTTTTGCTTCAATTTTGCCTTCCATATATTTGAAAAATCCCGACTTCTCTAATTTATCTCTTTCAACAATTAATTTTGGTTTAGTTCCAATAACTCCAATGCCATTTTTAGTCAATTCGTCAATTACAGATAAAAACATTGAAATAGCACCTTCACCAATATCTGTAGTTTCCTCCATTAGAATATTTATGTTATACCTATTTAATCCATATTTTTTTAATTTATTTACAAATGCAATAAATTCTTCACAATTTTCTGCTTTTAAATTAAATTTTTTAGGTGCTTCAATATCTTCAAAATATATTCTTTCTCTCGTTGGATTAGTTGATTTTCTTTTTGAAACATCTCCTTCCCCAGAATATTTTTTATCTTTCCTCTTTAAACGATTTCTTAAATGTTTTTTTGAGTGACTTTTTAAATGTCTAATATTTTGTTCAGTTAATTTCCTCATTAATTTTTAAGAATTCAATTTTTTTCTATTTTTAGTTTTTGTCGTAATTTTGGGGTAAGCTAGCACCTAACTAGTAAATATACGAAAGTTTTTGCGTTTTTAACATTTTTTTATGTTGATTGCACTTTCAATTATTTATCAAAAATAGTATTATTTTTTTAGATAC
>JAYTNO010000010.1:0-31813 GCA_043748275.1 Flavobacterium sp.
CAACCAGTTCTTAACTATTTTTGAAAAAAGGGTTCAACTTTAATTAAAAAGTCAAACCCCTATATTTTTAAACTTACACACTTTTTAGGATAGTGTCTCATTCAATAAAAAAAGCCCAACAATGTTGGGCTTTTTTTATTTACTTTAGTTATGGTTTTATAAAGTTTTTGAAACTTTATCTATTGCTTTTATAGTAAAATCTAAATCTTCATAGGTTAATGCATCTGTAATAAACCAAGTTTCGTAAGCTGATGGTGCTATATAAATTCCTTCTTGCAATAAACCATGAAAGAATTTTTTGAAAGACTCATTATCTCCTTTTGCAGCACTTTGAAAATCGACTACTGGATTTTCATCAAAATGTACAGAAATCATTGACCCTACTCTATTTATAGTAAATACAATCTTATTTTCTGTAAGAACTTGTCGAATTCCTTTTTCTAAATAAGCTGTTTTTTCTTCAAGTCGAGAAAAAATAGATGCGTCTTCATTTAAAGCTTTTAGCATTGCCAAACCAGCAGCCATAGCCAAAGGATTTCCAGAAAGCGTACCTGCTTGATATACTTTGCCTAAAGGTGCTAGATGATTCATGATTTCTTCACGAGCTGCAAATGCACCAACTGGCAATCCACCACCAATAACTTTACCGAAAGTAACTATATCTGCTTTGATATTATACAATTCTTGAACTCCTCCTTTTGCTAATCGAAATCCAGTCATTACTTCATCAAAAATCAAAAGAATATTATTGTCAGTACACAACTGTCTTAAACCTTCTAAAAACCCTTTTGAAGGTGGTACACAACCCATATTTCCTGCAACAGGCTCAATAATTATAGCTGCAATTTCATTTGTATTTGCCTTTATCAAATCAGCAACATTTTCTAAATCATTATATCGTGCAAGTAAAGTATCTTTTGCAGTACCAGCAGTTACTCCAGGACTATTTGGAGAACCAAAAGTACTTGCACCACTTCCTGCTTGTATTAAAAACGAATCAGAGTGTCCATGATAACAGCCTGCAAACTTGATGATTTTATCTCTATTGGTAAAACCACGCGCCAGACGAATTGCACTCATACAGGCTTCGGTTCCGGAATTTACAAATCTAATTTTATCTATATTTGGCACCATAGAAATTGCTAAAGCTGCAATCTCTGTTTCTAACGCTGTTGGCATTCCAAAGGAAGTTCCTAGTTTTGTTCTATTGATTATTGATTCTACAACGGGTTCAAAAGCATGTCCTAAAATCATTGGTCCCCAAGAATTGATGTAATCTATTAACTTGTTTCCATCTTCATCATATAAATAGGCACCTTTTGCACTTTTTACAAAAATAGGTGTACCTCCTACTGCTTTAAATGCGCGAACAGGCGAATTTACTCCGCCAGGAATAACTTTTTCAGCTTCAGCAAAAAGCTGGCTACTTCTTTGATATAACATAGAAATTTATTTTACAATGAGGTTTTGCCCAATAGAAATGGCATTGTCTTGAATATCGTTTTTTCGTTTTAAATCGTCAATTTCGATATTGAATTTTTTAGAAATCGAATACAATGTATCTCCTTGTGAGACTTGATACATATTTGAATTTAATGATATTCTATCATTATTTATTAAAGGAATATAGGTTTTGCCTAAAACTTCTGAATCGTATTGATTTAATTGGTAGCGTTCTATAATAGCTATTAATTTTTCAGGATATTTCGGATCTGTTGCATAACCTGCATTTTTTAATCCTCTTGCCCATTGTTTATAGTCGTCTTTTTCTAATTCAAATAAGGGCAAATACCATTTTCTGCCAACTAAAAACGCTGCGTGATCTTGATAGGATTTACTTGGTTCATCATATTTTCTGAAACATTCTTGTTCTGCATCATCATCATAACTTACACTTGGACCAGTCCAATCTAGATGACATTTTATACCAAAATGATTGTTTGCTAAAACACTTAATGGTCCTGTACCTGCACCTGATTCTAATATACCTTGTCCTAGAATTATGCTTGATGGTATACCATATTGCCTCATGTTGTTTTGGGCAATTTCTTTATATTGATTAATATAGTCCAAAACCATTTGTTTGGTAACTTTAACTCTTGTAGTTGCCTCTAAAATTTCAGTTTTAGAATATACTGTTTCATCTTTTGATGATTTATTTGCTTCTTTTGCAGCTTCATATTTTTCTTCAATTTTATTGATTTCAGAATTTACAGCAACCGTTTTTGGAGTTTCAATTGATTTTTTCGCAGCAATAGGTTTGTTTTGAATTGGTTTTTTAACTACTACTTTTGAATTATTTGCTGTTTTATTAACAACAACAGGTTTTTTTGCTGTTGGTTTTTTTACAGTTTTTACAATATTTGTAGGCCTTTTAACTGGTGTTTTTGAAGTATGAACTATCGGCTGTGTAGAGTTACAACTCCAAACAGTTAATACTATAACAAAAAATAAAAATTTCTTAATCATTGATTTCAATTAAAGGTAATTTTTTATTGTTTAATTTCAAATTCATTCCTTGAATACCCTGTATTCCTCCCGTATGAATCATTACTATTTTAGAACCCGCAGGAAAATAATTTTTATTAATTAAATCTATAACGCCAAAAACCATCTTTCCAGTATAAATTGGGTCTAATAATATATTTGTTTTCTTATAAAACCAATTCATAAACTCGATTAATTCTGTAGTTACTTTGCCATAACCTCCAAAATGATAGTCTTGAATTAATGTCCAATTTTCTTTTTTTACAAAATTACGAATTTCTTCATACATAAAATCACCTTTTAATGCAGGAAATCCTAAAACTTGTTGACTACTTTTTGAACAATTTATAATGCCAGAAATAGTTCCTCCAGTTCCAACTGCACAACATATAAAGTCGTATTCATCATCAGAATTTGTTAGTATTTCTTCACAACCTTTTATTGCCAAATCATTTGTTCCTCCTTCAGGAAGCAAATAAAATGCACCCCAATTCCGTTGCAATTTTTCTAAAAAATCTGCATTATTTTTATTTCGATACATTTCTCTTGATATGAAATCAAATTTCATTCCACAATCTTGTGCAAATTGCAAAGTTGGATTGTCTTTGATTTTGTCTGCAAGTTCTTCACCACGAATTATTCCGATGGTTTCAAAACCATATTCTTTTCCAGCAGAAGCAACAGCAGCAATATGATTTGAAAAAGCGCCTCCAAAAGTGAGCAAACGGTCTTTGTTTTCTGACTTTGCTTGAAGAATATTGTATTTTAATTTTCTGTATTTGTTTCCTGAAATTATAGGATGGATCAAATCTTCTCGCTTAATTGATAACGAAACTGAAGGAAAATCTAAAGTAAGTACTTGATTTTGAGTTTTCAAAAAAAATAATTTTTACAAATTTACATCAATTATATACAAGAAAAAAGCAGCCAAATTGGCTGCTTTTAATATATCTTAATTTAGAATTTTTATTTTCCGTTATAAACCGTAATTTTTTTAGAAAAATCTTGATTGTTTGTAGTTGTGATTTTAACAATATAAACAGCATCACTAATATTTGAAGTAGAAAATTGGTAATTTCTTTTTGCTTCTAATTTAGTTTTATTAAAAATCAGTTTTCCTGAAATATCATATAAATCTATAGCTTTTATAGCAATATCATTAGGATTTGAAATGTTTAATTGTTGTGATTGATTATTTTGAAAAACTGTAAAACTATCACTTGCTAATACAGGAATACTCAAAGCAGCATTGATAAATGTTATTTCATATCTTGTATTGTTTACTCCAATCGGTAGCGTCATTTCATATTCGTTATTTAGTATTTCGTGATATGTATCATTATCCTTATCATGAATATACACATTTGATGCTCCATTAAAATTTATCATTTCGCTAACTGTCATTTTAAAAGTTGCTGGCGCTGAAGTGTTTTTAAATCCTAATGGAATTTTTTTATTAATATCAAAATTCACAGCTCCAATAACATATTCTTTATTATCAATAACAAAATACATATCAACAGGAGTTGCATCTGGGTTTTTTGCATCCATACCGTGATCAACTCCATCAGTTGCAGCGGGATGAAAAGCAAGTACTACTTTTCTAATTCCAGTTGTATTCATTAAAGTATTAAATTTAATTTGAGGTGTTGATGCTGAACTTACCGTAGTATAATCAAATCCTGATACAGATGGAATTGCTGGTAAAAAACCAGTATTTGAAACATTTGCAATTCTATCAAAATGTGATGCAGCACCTTCTTTTTCAAATACTCTAAAATCATTTGACATTGTCACAGTACCAGTACCTACTACAGAAGCTGCTCCTTCAATCATAAAACCTTGACCTACAGGAGAAAATTTTCTTGGATATACAGTTCCTGAACCAGCAGGTCCGAGCTGCACACCTGTACCATCATAATTATAAAATTGTGGAGCTAAATATATATTTGTTGCCGCTGCATATGAACCATAACCTCCTTTATAAGCAGCTAATAAATGCGAAGCAACTGTTTTATCTTGTTCCCAAAAATAAGCAATCCCTGTACAATTTGCAGCCGAAGGATTATCTGCTACAGTTAAAAATCGTTGCAAATCTATAGCAGAAGGATATGGATTTCCTGTTAATGTTTTTTGTCCTGCTTGAACACTTATATTAATATTTCCATCGTTTGGTTTCCCTCTAAAATCATATCTTTGATTGTCTATTCCTACAGGATTATTAAATGTTGCTTCTCCAATTCCAGCTGTTGTATCATCTCCAGACACTCCTTTCATTGTAAATCCTTCACCAGCAGCTACTGTTTCACTAGAACCTACAGTAACCCATCCTGCAAAAGAATTTGAAAATAAATATTTATAAATCCAACGTGTAGCTATAGATAAACTTCCAGCAGTTGTTGTACCATCTAAAGCTGGACTTGGCAAAAGTGTTGCAGGAGATGAATCAGTTACCGTAAAAGGTCTATTTAGCATAGTTACTCCAAACACATCATTACCGACTCCTAATAAAGTGGCTTTACCCACTGGAGAACACCAATAATTATATGCAAAATTATTTACCGTTCCTTCTTGAAAAACAGATAATTTACCTTCTCCAGAATTTAAAGAACTTGCATTTGTTTTTTGCAATAATTGACCTTGATTTCTTAAATATATATTTCCATTATTATTAAGATTCACATCTTTTGTTACAGTAACATATTGATCATTTACATAAACATAACTACTCGGACTTACATATAACTGAGCAGCAACATTTTGCATTGCAAAAAACAATATTAAAACACTTACTATTTGGCTATATTTTCTCATAATCTTTATTTTATGAGGTAAAAGTAAAAAATTAATTTATATGAAACCATCATTTTTTACATAAATGTTTAATTTTTAAGCACATAGACCCTTTAATCGAGTTTATGAGAATTTCAACGATTTTTTTAAGCACTTATAAAAATATTGAGTTAAATTTCTAAGTGTTTAATCAAAACATAAGATATTTCAGTATAAAAAGTTAATATGATGTAAAACCAATTAGTTCAAATTAAACCAAAATCAAATTCTTTTTTAGTAAAACAATTAAATTCAATTTGTTATGAAAAAATTATATTTTATTTTAGTATTTATATTAGTTACAATAAATATTGCAAATGCACAAGTTGGGATTGGAACTATTATGCCAGGTTCAACATTAGATATAACAGCTATCAATCCAACAGGAGCTTTTACTAATGTAGACGGAATATTAATACCAAGAGTTACAAGACAAAGAGCTCAAAATATGGCTTCAATACCTATATCAACGCTAATTTATGTTAATGAAGTTGTAACAGGATCACCTTTTGGTATAACTGTAAATGTAACTACTGTTGGATTTTATTACTATAATGGCACTCTTTGGGAAAAAATAGCCTTAAACAATTCATCAGATTGGGCATTAACAGGTAATTCTGGATCTAATGGAGGAAACATTACAACAGCAGGGACAAATTATATCGGAACAAACGACAACCAAAATATTGACTTTAGAACCAATAATATTTTTAGAGCAAGATTGAGTAATTTAGGTGAATTTTTTGTTGGAACTCTTAATACTGTTCTCACAGGAGATTTAATGAATGGTGTTAGTAATGCTACTTTCCCTTGGGCAGTAAATGGTTATAGTAATTTTGATGGAGCAGGAACATATGGACAAATTACTGGTGGTACTACAATTTATGCTGGTGTTCAAGGAGAATATAACGGTATATTTTCAAGAGGCTCTGGTGTTAGAGGAATTTATTTAACAGCAACTTCTGGCACAGGTTTTGGACCAACAACAACATTCCCAAATAACGGAGCTACAACTGGTGTTAATGGTGTTGCCACTTCAAATGGTAATTATAAATTTGGTGTATATGGTACTGGAGGTAAATCAACTCGTTCTGGTGGTGTTTTGGGTTACGATTTCGGTATAGCTACAGGCGGTTTGGGGTATTATGCTTCTAATTCATCTGATTATTCCATTTATGGTTTTGGTCAAGCATATAATCCTGGTAGTGCAACTGGCAGAGTATCAAATAATCTTACTGAAAAAAATACTAATATTGGTTTAGGAATATATGGTGGTGTAATGGGTGGTTGGGTTCGTGGTATGAAATATGGTTTTCATACTAAAGGAGAAACTTATAGTTTATATGTTGATGGAAATGGATATACTAATAAACCATTAACCTATTTAATTGGAAAAGAAGGTCAAAAAAGAGTTGCAAGTTTTATGTCGACTTCTTTGAAACCTGAAGTTACAGTGAATGGTAAAGTGACATTAGCAAACGGAAAAGTATTTGTATCATTTGATAAAGATTTCCAACAAATTATTTCAAACATTGATGATGTAATTATAACTGCTTCTCCACAAGGAAAATCAAATGGTGTTTATATCGATTCTGTTACAAAAAATGGATTTTGGATAATTGAGAATAATAATGGAGCTTCTAATATTAAAATTTCTTGGATTGCCGTAACCAAAATAAAAGGAGAAGAAAACCCAAATATACCCAAAGAACTTTTGGCTGATGATTTTGATATAAAAATGAATGGTGTGATGTTTAACGATAATAATACAGAGGATACACCTCAAAGTTTATGGTGGGATGGATATAAAATTCGTTGGGACAAACCTACAAATGATAAAGTTGATAAAGAAACTGAAAAACTATCTCGACCAAAAGAAGATAAAAAATAAATTAAAGATACTTTAAAAACTTCCAAAAAGACCTTGACTTTAAATACTCAAGGTCTTTTTCATTTCTATACGCTTCTCGTTCAAATGAAATATTAAAATAGGCTTTTTTTTTATCTTGATATTGAACCAATCGAAACAAATATTCTAGCAAATACCATATGTAAAATGGCAAAATCAAGAATTCAATTTGTTGTCTGATATGTATTTTTTCGTGATTTACAAATACTGCATTCAACTTATCATCCTTATTTGTTAAAAAAACAAACGGAAAAAAAGTCAAACCACGAAAACCTTTTGGCGTTAAATATTTAAAAACAATCAATATCATATGCTACAAAGTTGCTAAATTTGTCCTTATGAATGAAGAATTAAATCCAAATAATTTAATAGAAGGCGAAGATTACTATTTAACACCCGAAGGATATCGATGTTTTACTGAAAAATATCATATAAAACGCGGGTACTGTTGTAAAAGTGGTTGTCGTCATTGTCCATATGGATTTGATAAGAAAACTGGAACTATTAAACCAAAAAAATAAAAAAACAAACCAAACTATAATGACTTTTCAAGAACAAATTTTAGAAGGAATTCCATCGGTTTTACCCAATCCAAAACCTTATGATACTGAAATAAATCATGCACCAAAGCGCAAGGAAATCCTTTCGGAAGAAGAAAAAAAGTTAGCTTTAAAAAACGCATTGCGTTATTTTGAACCAAAACATCACGCCGAATTAATTACTGAATTCAAAGCTGAATTAGATACTTTCGGAAGAATTTATATGTACCGTATTCGTCCTGATTACAGAATGTATGCTCGACCAATTTCAGATTACCCAGGAAAATGTGAACAAGCAAAAGCCATTATGTTGATGATTCAAAACAATTTGGATTATGCAGTTGCACAACATCCTCACGAATTAATCACTTATGGAGGCAATGGTGCTGTGTTTCAAAATTGGGCACAATATCGTTTGACGATGAAATATTTGGCAGAAATGACCGAAGAACAAACCTTAACAATGTATTCTGGTCATCCAATGGGATTATTCCCTTCTCATAAAGAAGCACCAAGAGTGGTGGTAACTAATGGAATGGTAATTCCAAACTATTCCAAACCAGACGATTGGGAAAAAATGAATGCTTTGGGCGTTTCTCAATACGGACAAATGACAGCCGGAAGTTATATGTACATTGGTCCTCAAGGAATTGTTCACGGCACTACCATTACAGTTTTAAACGGATTCAGAAAAATAAAAAAATCACCAAAAGGTGGATTATTTGTAACATCTGGACTTGGCGGAATGTCTGGAGCTCAACCCAAAGCAGGAAATATTGCAGGTTGCGTTACTGTTTGTGCCGAAGTAAATCCAAAAATTACCCACATTCGTTATTCACAAGGTTGGATAAATGAAGTGATAGAGAATATTGACGAATTAGTTCCAAGAGTAAAAAAAGCACTCGAAAATCAAGAAGTCGTTTCTATTGCTTATCTTGGAAATGTAGTCGATGTTTGGGAACGTTTTGACCAAGAAAATCTTCATATCGATTTAGGTTCCGATCAAACTTCACTGCACAATCCTTGGGCAGGAGGTTATTATCCAATCGGATATACTTTTGAAGAATCCAATGATTTAATGGCAAACAATCCAGCCAAATTCAAAGAAGAAGTTCAAAAAACATTGCGTCGTCATGCTGCTGCAATCAACAAACACACTGCAAAAGGAACGTATTTCTTTGATTATGGAAATGCTTTTTTACTAGAAGCTTCTCGTGCTGGAGCAGATGTTTTTGCAGAAAATCACATCGATTTCAAATACAAAAGTTATGTTCAAGATATTATGGGACCAATGTGTTTCGATTACGGTTTTGGACCATTTCGATGGGTTTGTGCCACAGGAAATCCTGAAGATTTAGCAAAAACCGATAAAATTGCTTGTGATGTTTTAGAGGAAATGATTACAACTTCTCCGCCAGAAATCCAGCAACAAATGTCCGATAATATCCAATGGATAAAAGGTGCACAAGATAATAAATTAGTCGTTGGTTCGCAAGCTCGTATTCTTTATGCCGATGCCGAAGGAAGAATTAAAATCGCCGAAGCTTTCAATCAAGCAATTGCTCGTGGTGAAATTGGTTACATAATTTTAGGACGCGATCATCACGACGTTTCAGGAACTGATTCGCCATATAGAGAAACTTCAAATATTTACGATGGTTCTCGTTTTACTGCCGATATGGCCATACAAAATGTCATTGGCGATAGCTTTCGTGGCGCCACTTGGGTATCCATTCACAATGGTGGTGGTGTTGGTTGGGGAGAAGTAATTAATGGTGGATTTGGTATGGTTCTTGATGGAAGTAAAGAAGCATCAAAACGCTTAGAATCAATGCTTTTCTGGGATGTAAACAACGGAATTTCCAGAAGAAGCTGGGCTCGAAACGAAGGAGCCATTTTTGCAATAAAAAGAGCGATGGAGACGCAACCTTTATTAAAAGTTACCATCCCTAATATAGTAGATGAATCGTTATTATAAAACAATTTAAATTTTAATGCTATGAAATCAATTAAATTTTTACCATTACTCCTACTTTTCGTAATAATATCTTGCAGTTCTGTTCAAGTGAATGCTGATTATGACAAAAAAGCAAATTTTGAAAGTTATAAAACCTATGCTTTCTTAAAAAGTTCGATTGATAAAGTAGAAATATCCGATTTAGATAAAAAACGCATCTTGCGGTCTATTGATGAAGCAATGTCTATAAAAGGATTTACTAAAAGTGAAACCCCAGATATGTTGGTTAGTATTTTCACCAAAGAAAGTCAAAGAGTAGATGTATACAATAATGCTGGTTTTGGCTGGGGTTGGAATCCATATTGGGGTATAAATTACTCAACTGTATCAACATCAACCGAAGGCATACTATATATTGATCTTATAGATGCAAAAACCAAAGAATTAGTTTGGCAAGGCGAAGGCAGTGGCTATCTAACCAAAGATACGAATCAAAAAGATGCAAGAATTAAAGAATTTGTAGATAAAATTTTTGCACAATATCCACCAATAAAAAAATAAAACCCTTTTATTTTAACAAGTCCTAAATAATTTATAAAAGTCATGCTTATGAGTATGACTTTTTTTATAGTTTAAAATTTAATATGTAATTTTATTCTTTCAATTATATCAAATAAGCGTTTTTTATCGATTATTTATGTTTATTATCGATGTTTTATCATTTAAACTATTAGTTTTGAGACTTAATAGCGTAACTTTTTTTTAAATAATTAAGAATAACAAAAACACATTATATAAAAAAAACAATATGTGGTGATTTTAACTTACTATTAAAAAAAAGCACTAAGGAAAATTTAAATAAGATGAAAGAAACCATTTATTTATTAATAACAAAATTTAAAAAAGAAACTGTTTTTAAATTATTTCAATCTAAAATAATTTTATTTATTATTCTGTTTTTAACTTTCTCTAATTCTTTCTCAGCAACTATATCAAGTACAAATGTTGGTGGAAACTGGTCAACTGGTACTTCGTGGGTTGGTGGTATTGTGCCTTCAACTACAGATAATATAATTATAACAAATGGTGCAACTATAACATTGATTGCTGCATCTTCTATTGCAAATATTACAATAAATACTGGTGGAACATTAAAAATAGGAACAATAAATGCGCTTACTGTAACAGGAGATTTTGTAAATAATGGAACATTTTCAGGAACTACAGGAAGATTAATTCTTACTGGACTTACAAAAAATTTCTCGAATTTTGGTAATTTCACTATGGGTAGTGGACGTATTTATTTTTATGGAAATTTATCAAATGCAGGAACACATACTTTAACAGCAACACAAATTCGTTTTTATGGTAATGCAACACAATCAATAGCTGGATTTATAACAACTGGAACTATTTCTTGTAGAAAAACTGGAGGTGCCGTAACCTTTACAGGAAACATTAATGGTGGCGGACTCACTATAAATGGTGCAAATGCCACATTAAATTTAGGAACTTCATTAACTCACAATTTTACAGGAAATATTACATTAACCGCAGGCATCTTAAATGGTGGCTCAAGTTTATTAAATGTTAAATCAATAAGTACAAATTCATGGAATGGTAATGGTAGTTTGTTTACCGCAAGTACTGGAACGGTAAATTTTAATGCTACAGGAAATCAAACACTTTCTGCAACCGCAACAACATTTAACAATTTAACTTTTTCATCATCCGGATTAAAAACACTTACTACAAATAGATGTATTGTAAATGGAATTCTTTCTATGGAAGGCACTGCAACTGTCTCTTCAGCACCAACATATGGCAATGTGGCTACATTACTTTATAATACTACTATTGCAAGAAACTCTGGCTTAGAATTGTTAACTCCTTTTGCTTCTACTGGAGGTATTATTATTGCAAATACTGGAGCAATTACATTAAACGGTGCTAAAGTATTAAATGCTTCAATACCATTGTTAATAAACAGTGCTTCAACTTTAATAACAAATAATTTTCAATTAACATTTGGCGGAAATTTTACAAATAACGGAACATTTACAGCGGGTAGCTCACCAATTGTAATAACAAATTCAATGGCAAATCAAAGTATTGCTGGATTTACTTCAACTGGACCAGTTTCTATGACAAAAACAGCTGGTGTAGCAACTTTATTAGGAAATGTAAATGCTGGTAAGCTAACAATAAATGGTAGTGGCGGAACATTAAATTTAGGCTCTTTACTTACTCATACCTTTAATGATATAATAACTTTAACCGCAGGAACATTAAATGGTAATTCAAGTATTATGAATGTAAAAGCAATAAGTACAACAGCTTGGAATGGTAATGGAGCACTTTATACTGCAGGTACCGGAACAGTAAATTTTGCTGCATCTGGAAACCAAACAATTTCAGCTAGTCCTACAACATTTAACAACTTGACATTTTCATCCTCAGGAATTAAAACTTTCACTACAGCAAATTGTATTGCATCTGGAATAGTAACAATTCAGGATTCAGCAACAGTATTAGCTCCACCAACATATGGTACAAATGCAACACTAAAATATGATACATCAACTTCTAGAATTGCTGGCTTAGAATGGATTACTCCTTTTGCAGGACTCGGAGGTGTTATTATTGCTAATACAGGTGCAATAACTATGAATCTTGCTAAGACATTCAACACTTCTTCTCCTTTGACTATTAACAATGGGAGCACTTTGATTACAAATAACTTACCATTAACTTTTGGTGGTAGCTTTATTAATAATGGTGGTGTTTTTACAGCTGGAAGTACTTCTATTATTATCACTAGTACAATGGCAAATCAAAACATAGCTGGATTTACTACGACTGGGCAAGTATCTATGACTAAAACAGCTGGAATTGCAACGTTTACAGGAAACACAAACGGTTCTGATTTAATAATAAATGGAAACGGCGGAACTCTAAATCTTGGAATTAATTTAAATCACACCTATTCTTCGAATTTTATAAGAACCGCTGGAACTTTTAATGGTGGTTCAAGTAGCTTAAATATTGCAGGGTTAATAAACGGATCAGGCGGAACGTTTATTGCTAGCACAGGAACAATAAATTATAATGGAACATCTCAAACTGTAGTTGCTTTGCCATATTATAATATTTCGCTTTCTGGATCTGGTACTAAAACTTTTTTAACTAATACAAATATTAATAATGTTTTAAATATTAGCTCTGGAGTTACAGCAAATCTAGGAATTGGAAACAATCATACTTGTATTGGTTTATCGTTAGGTGGTGTATTTCAAATAATCGGTTCTTGGGGCGGAACAACTTCGGGTGCAGCAAATATTAATTCAACATATTTTACTTCTACAACTGGAAAAATATTTAATAATTGTAGCGTGCCAGTAATTACAGCACAACCAACTAGTCCAACCATTACTTGTTCTGGCAATGGTATACAAACATTAACTGTAATAGCTTCAGGTTCTGGATTAACCTATAATTGGAGAAAATCAGGAGTTGCTGTTATTAACAATTCTGTAATTTCTGGACAAGGAACATCAACCTTAATTTTTACAAACCCAACAAACACACAGGCAGGTAGTTATGACGTAGTAATAAATGGAACATGTTCTTCATTAGTAACATCAAATTCTGCTACTATATCTATTAATCCTTCTCCAAATATCACTTCACAACCAATTCCGTTGAATGTGTGTCAAAACACAAATGGCTCATTTACCACAGGTTCATCAGATATAAATTTAACATATCAATGGCAATATAGTTCAAATCCTATAACCACTTGGACAAATACAAATAGCTTAACCGGAATTACGGGTCATACATCAAATACTTTAAATATTACAAATGCTTCTTTATTATATAGTAATTATAATTTTAGATGTGTTTTAACAAATACTAATGGTTGTGTTACAAATTCAAATGCAGCATTATTAAACGTGAATTCTACACCTTTGGTAGGAACTAGTTCTAGTAATCAATCTATTTGTAGTGGTAGTTTTCTTAATAATGATATAACAATTTCTAATGCCAACGGAACAATACAATGGCAAAAAGCAAATGATGCTACTTTTACAAATAATGTTTTAAATATAGGAATCAATTCGACAACTCTTACTATTAATCAAATTGGTAGTTTAAATGTAACTACCTATTTTCGAGCTGTAGTGTCAAACGGAAATTGCGCACCAGCTATATCAAACACTGTTAAAGTATCAATTGAAACAACTACATGGACTTCTGCTAATGGTGGAAGCTGGGATAATGGATTACCAAGTAGCATCAAAACTGCTATAATTTCTAATGATTACACTTCCATTGGCGATGGAAATGGTAGTTTTTATGCTTGTTCTTTATTAGTTAATAATAACGCTAAAGTTAAAATATTATCAGGTGATAATTTATCATTAAACACTTCAATTAATATTGAAAATGGAAGTAGTTTAATTTTAGAAAATAATGCTAACTTATTTCAAAATCAAGATGCAATAAATACAGGAAATATTAGTATTAATAGAAATACAAATTAATTAATGAGACTTGATTATGCTATGTGGTCTTCTCCTGTTTTGGCACAAAATTTATTAGCCTTTTCTCCATTAACTTATGCAACTCGATTTTATCAATACAATACATCTACAAATTTATACAATACAATTGTGCCTTCTACTACAAATTTTGAAACAGGAAAAGGATATTTAATTAGAGTTCCGAATAGCCATCCAACAACACCAACTGAATGGTCAGGTACATTTATAGGTGTCCCGAACAATGGGTCTTATAATTTTGCTTTAACAAATGGAGCTGCAGGGTTTAGATTCAATGCAATTGGCAATCCTTATCCATCAACACTTGATATGGATCAGTTTGTAACAGAAAACAGTGGCGACATCACAGGTACATTATATTTTTGGAGAAAAACAAATAGCATTATAACAACTCCTGGATATTGTACTTGGAATTCTGGTACTTTTGTAAGCAACGGCGAAGCTCAAGTTTTTGACCCTAACGGAGTTATTCAAGTTGGTCAAGGATTTATCGTTGAAGCATTAGATACTGGTTCAAATGTAGTTTTCAACAATTCACAAAGAATAAATGACAATTCAAATCAAACTTTTAGAAATGCAAATGAAGAAGCAGACGGAAGATTTTGGTTAAATCTAACTAGTGCAACGAATGAATTTTCTCAAATGGCTGTAGCATATATAGAAAATGCTACATCTGGAATTGATAAATTCGATGCAAAATATTTTAATGATGCTCCAATTTCTTTAAACACTACTTTAGAAACAATTGATTATGTAATACAAAGTAGAGCATTGCCTTTTGAGAATACAGATACAATTCAGTTAAGTTACAAGGTTACAAATGCTGGCAATTATACTATAACATTAGACCATTATAATGGTTTATTTTTAAACAATAATCAAGAGATTTATTTAAGAGATTTGCTATTAGGCACATATACAAATTTAAATTCAGGAAGCTATACTTTCGCATCAGAAGCAGGAAGTTTTTCCAACAGATTTGAGATAGTTTACCAAACAACATTAGCTGTCAACAATACAATTCTAAATTCAAATAAAGTAGTTGTGTATAAAAATAATAATGATATTATAATAAATACTGGAAATATTGCCATTAAAAATATAAAAATATTTGATGTCAGCGGTAGGTTATTAATTGAAAAATTATCTGTAAATTCAACAGAAATTAAGATAAATACCGAATCCACAAGACAAGTTCTTTTAGTACAAATCACATCAGAAGACAATAGCATTATTACCAAAAAAATAGTAAATTAACCTATACCCTTTGCTTTTTTCATATAAACCGTAACAGCAATGTTGCGGTTTTTTTATTCTGCACGTTTTTTTTACTCTTGGGATTTTGTTAATAACTAAAATGAGAGTGTTTAAAAAAATTAATTCAATAAAAATTAAAATAAACACATCAATATATGCCAAACAATAAAGATGTTTCAACATAAATTTTAGGTTGTAAATATCATGAAATGGTTGCATAAGTATAATGCCTTGAAGCAAAAAATCAATACAACTATTTATTTAGAATTTTTTAAGACTTATCTAATGGATAAACTTCGAATAAAGGAACATTATATATAAATCTTATTGATGCTAAAACCAAAGAGTTAGTCTGACAATAAGAAGGAAGTGGATCCCTAAATAAAGATTCTGAACACAAACATGTTATAATTAAAAAATCTGTATATGAATTTCTAACACTATGTCCTCCAATAATTAAAACTTCAAAATAAAATATTTATACATTTAATAATTTCATATATAATAAATTACATAAAATGAATTTTTGTTATATATAATTTAAGTTTTTAATAAAAGTGATAATAAATATTTATTTTTTTATTAATTAATTATTATTAATTAATACTTTTGATGAAGAAATAAGAAAAATGTCAAACACAAGTAACATTATCATTTCAATTTTTGTCATTCCAGAAATGGGATAGGAGATGTTATTGTATTTAATCATATAAAACCTCCTAAAATAAAGGAGGTTTTTTTTATTATATCAATTATGAAAAATTTAGCAAACCTAATTCTTGTCGTGATTATTATTATTCGCATTATATGACGAGTCAGGACATTGTATCAATATAGTAACCTTTCTCTAACCCAATTGAGAAAGGTTTTTTTTAACTAAAACTTTTTTTAAAAATGTATTTTGACGAAAAAACAACAATTTATTTAAATGGTAATTTTGTAAAAGCATCAAATGCAAATACAGATTTATACAGCCAAACATTGCATTACGGATACGGAGTATTTGAAGGACTTCGCGCTTATGGCACTCAAAACGGAATACGGGTTTTTAAAGCAAGAGAACATTATGAGCGTTTAAAAAATTCTTGTCAATTAGTCAACATTCCATTTGATTATGATATTGATGATTTAATAAATCAAACTTACAAAGTTTTAGAATTAAATAATTTTAAAGATGCATATGTGCGTCCTTTGGTTTTTTGTGGTCCAAATATGAGTTTAACAAAACCCAATAGCGTTTCCATAATGATTTGTGCTTGGCAATGGGGTGCTTATCTTGGTGATAATTTACTAAATGTCACTATTTCTTCATTCAGCAGACCACATCCAAAATCTACTAAAATAGAAGCTAAAGTTTGCGGACATTATGTAAACTCAATTCTAGCAGCTTCAGAAGCAAAGGAAAAAGAATTCGACGAAGCAATTCTTCTCGACACCGAAGGATTTTTGGCAGAAGGTCCAGGATCAAATTTATTTTTTGAAAAAGACGGAAAACTTTTCACTCCCAAAACTGGCAATATTCTTCCAGGAATTACTCGTGCAACTGTAATCGATTTATGCAAAAATCTAGAAATCGAATTGGTAGAAGGCGAATATTTACCCGAAGATTTAGCCAATGCCGACGGTGCTTTTTTATGCGGAACTGCTGCAGAAATTATCGGTTTACAATCCTTAGAAAATAAAAAATTTGGTAAAGATTGGAACAACACTTTAGGCAAAAAAATACAAACAGCATATAAAAATGTAGTTCTAGAAAGAGAATTACAAGAAATAAGTTAATAATGGAATTAAACAAATACAGCAAAACTGTAACTCAAGATCCAACACAACCTGCAGCTCAAGCAATGCTTTATGGAATTGGTTTGAATGACCAACAATTGGCACAACCTTTTATCGGTATTGCGTCTATGGGTTATGATGGAAATACGTGCAATATGCATCTTAACCATCTGGCTTCTTATATAAAAGTAGAAGTAAATGCCACAAATATGGTGGGTTTAATTTTTAATACTATCGGAATTAGTGATGGAATTACCAACGGAACAGATGGTATGCGATACTCTTTAGTAAGTCGCGAAATCATAGCAGACAGTATTGAAAGTGTTGTTGCTGCACATTATTATGATGGTGTAATTGCCATTCCTGGTTGCGATAAAAATATGCCAGGAACAATAATCGCTATGGGAAGATTAAATCGCCCTTCGATTATGGTGTATGGCGGAACTATTGCTCCTGGAAAATACCAAGGAAAAGATTTGAATATCGTTTCTGCTTTTGAAGCTTTAGGCGAAAAAATTGCCGGAAAAATATCAGAAGAAGATTTTAAAGGAATCATCAAAAATTCGTGTCCTGGTGCTGGAGCTTGTGGCGGAATGTATACTGCAAACACAATGGCTATTGCTATTGAAGCTCTCGGAATGAGTTTGCCCTACTCTAGTTCAAATCCAGCAATTAGTGATGAAAAAATTGAAGAATGTAAGCAAGCAGCACATTTTATAAAATTACTATTAGAAAAAAACATTTGTCCAAAAGACATTATGACTTTCAAGGCATTTGAAAATGCTATTACAACCTTAATTGCACTTGGAGGAAGCACCAATGCGGTGTTACACATTATTGCAATGGCAAAAAGTGTAGGCGTAAAAATTACACAAGATGATTTTCAAAGAATCAGCAATACAACTCCATTAATTGCTGATTTTAAACCTGGCGGAAATTATTTGATGCAAAACCTTCACGAAAAAGGTGGCGTTCCTATGGTATTAAAATATTTATTAAGCAAAACAAAATTACACGGTGACTGCTTGACCGTTACCGGAAAAACACTTGATGAGAATCTTGAAAATGTAATTGACATCAATTTTGAAGATCAAAACATTATCCATCCTATAGAAAATCCGATTAAAGAAACTGGACATATTCAAATACTCTACGGAAATCTTGCAACAAAAGGTTCGGTTGCCAAAATTACTGGAAAAGAAGGCGAAAAATTTGTTGGTCCAGCCAAAGTTTTTGATGGTGAAAAAGAATTAATTCAAGGCATTGAAGACAAAAAAATTCAAGCTGGTGATGTAATAGTAATACGATATGTTGGTCCAAAAGGTGGACCAGGAATGCCCGAAATGCTCAAACCAACATCCGCCATTATTGGTGCTGGTTTAGGAAAAAGTGTTGCTTTAATTACCGACGGAAGATTTAGTGGTGGCACACACGGTTTTGTAGTAGGACATATTACTCCTGAAGCATTTGATGGTGGAGTTATTGCACTCGTTTACGACGGCGATATTATCGAACTTGATGCAGTTTCTAACACCATTAATTTAAAAGTAATTGAATCAGAATTAGAAGAAAGAAGAAAAAATCTTGTAATCCCTCCATTAAAAGTGTCTAATGGTGTACTATATAAGTATGTTAAATTGGTTAAAGATGCTTCTGAAGGTTGTGTAACCGATGAAGATTAAATACAAAAACTATGAAAACTATTGAACTTGAAACGATTGAAAAAACTAAAAAGCAACCTATATCTACTTCAGGAAGTTTGGCGGTAATAGATGCCTTATTATCTGAAAATGTAGATACTATTTTTGGTTATCCTGGCGGAGCAATTATGCCTATTTATGATGCCTTATTTGATTTTAAAAGCAAATTAAATCATATTTTGGTTCGTCACGAACAAGGCGCTATTCACGCGGCTCAAGGCTACGCAAGAGTGAGTGGCAAAACTGGAGTTGTATTTGCAACAAGTGGTCCAGGTGCAACAAATTTAGTTACTGGATTGGCCGATGCTTTAATAGATTCTACTCCATTAGTTTGTATTACAGGACAAGTTTTTGCTCATTTATTGGGTACAGATGCATTTCAAGAAACCGATATCATCAACATAACAATCCCTATAACAAAATGGAATTATCAAATTACTGATGCCAAAGAAATTCCAGAAGTCTTAGCCAAAGCATTTTATCTTGCAAAAACAGGTCGTCCTGGTCCAGTTTTAATAGATATTACTAAAAATGCACAACTTCAATTATTTGAATATATCGGCTATCGTCCTTGTATTCACGTAAGAAGTTATCGTCCAGAACCAATTGTTCGAAAAGAATATATCGAAAAAGCTGCTGCACTAATCAACCAAGCAAAAAAACCATTTGTAATTTTCGGACAAGGTGTTTTATTAGGAAATGCTGAAAAAGAATTTCAAGATTTTATAGAAAAAGCAAATTTACCAACCGCTTGGACCATTATGGGAATGAGTGGAATTCCAACCGACCATCCTCTAGGAGTAGGAATGTTAGGAATGCACGGCAATTATGCACCAAATTTTTTAACCAACGAATGTGATGTTTTAATTGCTGTCGGAATGCGTTTTGACGATAGAGTTACTGGAAGATTAGACAAATATGCCAAGCAAGCAAAAATCATTCATTTAGATATAGATCCTGCGGAAATTGATAAAAACGTGCAAACAACAGTTCCGGTTTGGGGAAATTGTAAAGAAACATTACCATTACTAACCCAGCTGTTAGAAGAAAAAACACATCCAGAATGGTTCAAAGAATTTGAAATTAAACGTGAAAAAGAAAACTCTTTTTTAATAGAAAAAGAATTACATCCTACTGAAGGCGGATTAACAATGGGCGAAGTAATACAAGTTCTTAATGAATTGACTGATGGTGATGCTGTAATTGTTACCGATGTTGGTCAACATCAAATGGTGGCTTGTCGTTATGCAAAGCAAAATAAAACCCGCAGTAATATTACGAGTGGTGGTTTAGGAACAATGGGCTTTGCACTTCCTGCGGCAATTGGAGCAAAAATTGGAGCACCAGAACGTCAAGTTGTTGCTATAATGGGTGATGGTGGTGCTCAAATGAACATTCAAGAATTGGGAACCATTATGCAATTTAAACCCAATGTAAAAATCTTGATCTTAAATAATAGTTTTCTTGGAATGGTGCGTCAGTGGCAAGAACTTTTTCACGAAAAACGCTATTCATTTACCGATATTCAAAGTCCAAATTTTGTAAAAGTAGCAAACGGATATAATATTGACGGTAAACAAATCTCAAAACGAGAAGAATTACGTCAAGGGTTAAAAGAAATGTTAGATCACCCGAGTTCCTTTCTTTTAGAAGTTGCTGTGATTCACGAAGACAATGTTTTTCCGATGGTTCCTCAAGGGAAAGGTGTTGCTGAAATTGTTTTATCAAAAGAAGAAATATAAACTAAGAGACAATGAAAGAAGAATTTACGTTGACTATTTACACCGAAAATCAAGTCGGTTTAATCAACAAAATAGCGATTATGTTTTCGCGTAGAAAAATTAGTTTAGAAAGTTTGAATACTTCACCAAGCGAAATAAAAGACATTTATAGATTTACGCTTGTTGTTCAAGAAACTGAAACTGTTGTTAAAAACTTAGTGCGTCAATTAGAAAAAATTGTAGACGTTTTTAAAGTGTATTATAACACCAATGACGAAATTATTTGGCAACAAATGGCCTTATACAAAGTGCCAACTTCTGTAATTATGAAAGATGTAAAAGTAGAACGTCTTCTAAGAGAATTTGGAGCAAAAGCAGTTGTAATTAGAGAAGATTACACCGTCTTTGAAACAACAGGACACGATGAAGAAGTTAATAATTTACTGCAAGAATTAGATAAATATGGCTTGATAGAATTTGTACGTAGTTCTCGAATTGCAATAATCAAATCAAGTGAAGGTGTGCATAAAAAAGTGTTGGATATGGAAAAAAACGATCCAACCAAACAACCTATAAACAACGAATTTCTAAATCATAAAAGTATGATTTTTGAAATGTAAATTTTCAACAGCAAAATCAATTACAAAATTCAATTATAATAAAAACTAAAATATATAATGGCAAATTATTTCAACTCACTTCCTCATCGATTAAAAGTTCAAGAACTTGGAAAATGCGAATTTATGCAAAGTTCAGAATTCAAAAATGGTGTAGAAAAATTAAATGGCAAGAAAATAGTAATCATTGGTTGTGGCGCACAAGGCTTGGCTCAAGGTCAAAACCTTCGTGATAGTGGACTTCACGTAGACTATGCATTACGTAAAGAAGCAATCGAAAACAAAAGAGCATCGTTTGTAAATGCAACCGAAAACGGATTTGCAGTTGGCACTTTCGAAGAAATAATTCCTACCGCTGACCTTGTTTCAAATTTAGCACCAGACAAACAACACACTTCAGTAATCAATAAAATTGTGCCTTTGATGAAAAAAGGCTCGTGTTTATCCTACTCACACGGTTTTAATATTGTTGAAGAAGGAATGCAAATTCGCAAAGACATTACCGTAATTATGATTGCTCCAAAATCACCTGCGAGTGAAGTTCGTGCAGAATATTTACGTGGTTTTGGTGTTCCAACTTTAATTGCGGTTCATTCTGACAACGACCCAAATGGTGATGGACTTGAAATCGCCAAAGCATATTGTGTGGGAACTGGCGGACATAAAGCCGGCGTTTTGCTATCTTCATTTGTAGCAGAAGTCAAATCAGATTTAATGGGAGAACAAACCATTTTGTGTGGTTTGCTACAAACTGGATCTATTTTGAGTTTCAATAAAATGATCGAAAAAGGAATCGATGCCGGTTATGCTTCTAAACTAGTGCAATATGGCTGGGAAGTAATTACTGAGGCCTTAAAAATTGGAGGAATTACCAATATGATGGATCGTCTTTCAAATCCTGCAAAAATCAAAGCTTTTCAACTTGCCGATGAATTAAAGGAAATTATGACACCATTATTCAACAAACATATGGATGATATTTTGTCTGGCGATTTTTCAAAAACAATGATGGAAGATTGGGCTCAAGCCGATAAAAATTTGCTTACTTGGCGAGAAGCAACTGGCGAAACTCATTTCGAAAAAACGCCAGCAGGAACAATCGAAATTTCAGAACAAGACTATTTTGACAATGCCACTTTAATGGTTGCTTTTGTAAAATCCGGAGTAGAATTGGCTTACGAAACAATGATTGCATCGGGAATCAAAAATGAGTCTGCTTATTACGAATCGCTACACGAAGCACCATTAATTGCCAATACCATTGCCCGAAAAAAATTATTCGAAATGAATAGAGTAATCTCAGATACAGCAGAATATGGTTGCTATTTATTTGATCACGCCTGCCAACCACTTTTAGCCGATTTTATGAAAAAAGTAGATGTCAATTTAATTGGAAAAAACTACAATTCAGCAACAAACAACATCGTAGACAATTTTGAATTGGTAAAAACAAATGCCGCCATTCGCAATCATTCTATAGAAATTTGCGGTGCAGAATTACGCGAAGCAATGACTACTATGAAGAAAATAGTAGCATAAAAATAAAATAATTTGGGTGTTTCCCACCAAGAAAAATGGCGGGTCGGGCTATACGTTACAATCTTTTTTGACTCGTTCCAAAAAACGAGACAAAAAAGGATTTCCACTCCTATCCCTAACACAAAACAAACGCAACTATGAATTTATTCAACGAAATAGTACAAGCCAAAAATCAATTGGATGGAGTTGTTCAAAACACACCATTGTCCGAAAACATAAATTTATCTGAAGAATTTGATGCAACAATTTTACTAAAACGCGAAGATTTGCAAGTAGTTCGTTCTTATAAAATTCGTGGTGCTTACAACAAAATAAGTTCATTATCAGAAACAGAAAAAAAACAAGGCATTGTTTGTGCAAGCGCAGGCAATCACGCTCAAGGTGTTGCTTATTCTTGTAATCTTCTACAAATACAAGGTGTTATTTATATGCCAAAAACAACCCCAAAACAAAAAATAAAACAAGTACAATTGTTTGGTAAATCTTTTGTCGAAATTGTTTTAGTTGGTGACACATTTGATGATGCTTATGCTTCAGCAATAGAATATGCTACAGAAAATTATAAAAAATTCATTCATCCATTTGATGATTATAAAGTCATTGCTGGACAAGGAACAGTAGGTATAGAAATTTTAAGTGCTACAAATCAATCTATAGATTATGTTTTTGTCCCAATTGGTGGTGGTGGTTTGGCAGCAGGTTTATCAACAGTTTTTAGAGAATTAAGTCCAAAAACTAAAATTATTGGAGTTGAACCAGAAGGCGCGCCAGCTATGAAAAACTCAATAAATAAAGGAGAAAATAGTCCTTTAGAAACTATCGATAAATTTGTAGATGGTGCAGCAGTGAAACAAGTTGGGAATTTAACTTTTGAAATCTGTAAAGAAAATTTAGACGATATCATCTTGGTTCCCGAAGGAAAAGTATGCACCACAATTCTAAGATTGTACAACGAAGAAGCAATGGTTGTAGAACCTGCTGGTGCCTTAACTATTGCTGCATTAGATTTTTATAAAGACAAAATTAAAGGAAAAAATGTAGTTTGTATTGTTTCTGGAAGCAACAACGATATCGAACGAACTGCCGAAATCAAAGAGCGCTCTCTACTATATGAAGGATTGATGCATTATTTTATGATTCAGTTTCCACAACGTCCTGGTGCATTGAAGGAATTTGTGAATACCATTTTGGGAGAAGAAGATGACATTACCTATTTTCAATTTGCTAAAAAAACCAGTCGAGAAATGGGTTCGGTAATTGTAGGTTTAGAATTAAAAAACAAAAAAGATATAGAACCTATAAAAGCCAATATGGCCAAGCACGGTTTTGAATATCGATACCTGAATGAAAAAGAAGATTTATACAGTCAATTGATTAATAATTAATCGAAAACGCTTGCCCTAGCCCAGATTGCAGAGGAAATCCTTTTATTTTTTTCTTTAAAAAATAAAAGATTGCAACGGAAAGCTGGATTAGCTCCTGAAAAATTGGATGAGATTCCTCCTTCGTCGGAATGACAAAAATGGGGTATTTCAAAATAGCTACTAATACTTTAAAAGTTCCTCCATTTTAGCTTTCACTTTATCCACATTTGGAATCATCGTGAACTCTAAAACGCTGTTGAGCGGAATGGCTGGCATATTCTCGGAACCGATAACCATTACTGGTGCATCAAGGTGTTGGAAACATTTTTCTTGAATGAGTCCAGCTAAACTTCTTGCGAAGGAATTATTGGTTGGTTCTTCGGTTACGACAAGACATTTTTTAGTTTTTTTGACCGATTTGAAAATGGCTTCTTCGTCTAATGGATACAACGTTCGTAAATCGATAATTTCAACTTTATTCTGAACTTGTTTCAGAATCTTTTCCGTTTTATCTTTATTCTGAACTTGTTTCAGAATCTCTGCTGAAGCATTCAAAGCCCAATGAACGCCCATTCCGTAAGTAATTACCGTAATCGTTTCGTCGGTTTCTTGTTCCCAAATTTCTTGCACAATATTGGCTTTCCCGAAGGGTAAAATATAATCTTCGCTTGGTTCGTTGACTCTTGCTGCGTCAGTTCCTTTTACTTTGCTCCAATACAAACCTTTATGCTCCAAAATCACCACAGGATTTGGATCGTAATAAGCGGCTTTCAACAATCCTTTTAAGTCGGCACCATTACTTGGATATGCTATTTTTATTCCACGAATATTTGTCAAAACACTTTCTACAGATGACGAATGATAAGGTCCACCACTACCGTAAGCTCCAATTGGAACTCGCAAAATCATACTCACGGGCCATTTTCCGTTGGACAAATAACACGAACGACTGACTTCGGTAAACAATTGATTCAATCCAGGCCAAATATAATCGGCAAACTGAACCTCAACAATGGGTTTTAAACCAACAGCAGACATTCCTACTGTAGAACCAACGATAAATGCTTCTTGAATTGGCGTATTAAACACACGTTCGTCTCCGAATTTTTGGGCTAAAGTCGCTGCTTCTCTAAAAACACCGCCTAATCTTCCGCCTACATCTTGGCCATACAACAAACATTCGGGATGTTTTTTCATTAATTCTTCGACTGCAAAAAGTGCGCAATCCACCATCACGACTTTATCTTCACGCTCAGGATTTCGTTCGCCTGCTTCTTCTGTGATGGGTGTTGGAGCAAAATCGTGGGTGAATAAATCTTCTGGAGTTGGATCTTCGGCTAGTTGTGCTTTATCAAAATCAGCTTGGACTTTGGCTAAAGCCACCGCCGATTGATGGTCTATTTCTTGTTGTGTGATTCCTGCTTCCAATAATTGTTTTATCAAAACTGGATATGGATCTCGAGATTTTGCTTCTTCTAAATCGTCACGATACCATTCCATTCGAACTCCAGAAGTATGATGATTTAACAAAGGTACTTTGGCGTGTATTAAAAACGGACGACGTTCTTCACGAATGGTTTTTACTACTTTTTGAACTGCTAAATAACTTTCGGTAAAATCAGCTCCATCAATAGAAATCGCTTCAATTCCGTGGAAACCTTTGGCATATTCAAATGCATTTTGAGCTCGAGTTTCGGCTGCATTTGCAGAAATATCCCAACCGTTATCTTGTACTAAATATAAAATTGGAAGTTGTTTTAAAGCTGCCATTTGGAAAGCTTCGGCAATTTCACCTTCGGTTACGGATGCATCACCGAGTGAGCAAACAACTATTGGTTTTTCAGTTACTTCTCCTTCTCCTTTGGAGAAGGTTGGGATGAAGACTTTTTCTTTGTACCAAAAACCCATCGCAGCACCAGTTGATGGAATGGCTTGCATTCCAGTTGCAGAGGATTGATGTGGAATTTTTGGTTTATCAGCATCTTTCAAACTTGGATGGCAATAATAGGTTCTTCCGCCCGAAAATGGATCGTCTTTTTTTGCCATTAATTGCAACATTAAATCATAAGGTTGCATCCCTATTCCGAGTAGCATTGCATCATCACGATAATATGGAAACGCATAATCTTGTGGCAATAATTGCATCGCCATTGCAATTTGAATGGCTTCGTGTCCGCGTGAGGTTGCGTGAACGTATTTGGAAACTATTTTAAAGTTCTCTTCATACAATTCGGTCATTGCCTTGGCAGTTGCCATTGTAGAAAAAGCTTTTATTAGGATATTTTTGTCTAACATTTTAGTCAATATAAAACCTGACAGGTTTCAAAAACCTGTCAGGTTTGAGTTTCATTTAATTACTTCGCTTCAACAATCCAACCAAATTTGTCTTCTGTTTTTTGCAATTTGATATCATTCAAGGTTTGTTTCACCATTTCTGAAACTGGATTTTCTTCAGGGAATTTAAGTGTGAAATCGCCATTCCCAATTTCTTGAATCATTGCTATTCCAACTGCTGTTCCTGCTCCAAATGCTTCTTCGAGAGTACCATTTGCAAATGCTTCTTTGATTTCGGTTATGGTTATTGGTCTTTCGGTAACTTGATATCCTTTATCACGCAAAACATCAATAACTGACATTCGAGTAATTCCAGATAAAATTGAACCTGTTAAACTTGGCGTGATGAATTTGCCAGCAATTTTAAAAAAAATATTCATTGTTCCAACTTCTTGAATGTATTCAAAATCTTGTGCATCTAACCATAAAACTTGGTCGTATCCTTTTGATTTTGCAAATTCGGTTGGACGAATTGCTGCTGCATAATTTCCAGCTGCTTTGGCTTCACCAGTTCCACCATTGGCAGCACGAATATATTTGGTTTCGGCATATAATTTTATTTTATGACTATAAATAGGTCCAGATGGTGATGCCATTACAATAAATTTGAAACTTGTTGCAGCTCGCATTCCTATAAATGCTTCGTCTGCATACATAAAAGGACGTAAATACAACGCGCTTCCTTCTTTGGTTGGAATCCAATTTTTTTCCATTGCGACTAGTTTTTTCAAACTTTCTACAAATAAATCTTCTGGAAAAGTTGGCATTCCCATTCTGTCGGCGCTAAAATTCAATCGTTTTGCATTTTCATCTGGACGAAATAACAATGGTGTTCCGTCTTTTCCCAATGTTGCTTTCATTCCTTCAAAAATCGCTTGTCCGTAATGCAGTGCCATTGCAGCTGGATGCGTTGGAATTAATGCTAAAGGTTCTATTCGTGGATTTTGCCATTCGCCATCGTGATAATCGCAAATAAACATATGATCCGAAAATGAAAATCCCATTATGATATTGTTGATATCAACAGTATCAATTTTTGATTTTTCGATGGGTGTAATTTTAATATTGTAAGACATTTTAGTTATGATTTTTGAGTTATGGGTTATGAATTAAAAACCCTACTGAAATTTATATTTAAAAAGTATATTTTGGAATTTCTTCAAGATAGTCGCCGATTTTTCGTAAAAATGAACCTCCAAGAAATCCGTCCACTACTCGATGGTCGAAAGAAAGAGAAAGATACATCATACTTCTAACGGCTATTTCATCGCCTTTTGAAGTGGTTATTACTTCGGGACGTTTTTTTATTATTCCGAAAGCTAAAATCGCGACTTCGGGTTGGTTGATAATTGGTGTTCCCATCAAACTTCCAAACGTACCTACATTGGAAATGGTGAATGTACTTCCTTGAATTTCTTCGGGTTTTAACTTGTTATTTCGTGAAGCTTCCGCCAAATGATTGACTGTTTTTGCTAATTCAGACAATGATTTTTCGTTAGCATTTCGAACTACAGGAACAATTAAATTTCCGTTGGGTAATGCTGTTGCCATTCCGATATTAATGTCATTGTGAACGATAATGTTTTTCTCATCAACCGAAACATTAATCATTGGAAAATCGACGATTGCTTTGGCAACAGCATCAACAAAAATGGGTGTGAATGTTAGTTTTTCGTTATACTTTTCTTGAAATTTATCTTTATTTTCGTTTCTCCAATTGACTAAATTGGTTACATCGACTTCAATGTAAGAAGTGACGTGAGGCGATGTTTGCTTGGAATAGACCATATGATCGGCAATCATCTTTCTCATTCTGTCCATTTCTACAATTCGGTCTTTTCCTTCTATGAAATTGATTTTTGGCTTGGAATAAGTTGATGGTTTATGGTTGATGGTTGTTGGTTTGGATTGAATTGGATATTTTCTATTTTTTAAATAATTAAAAACATCACTTTTTTGCAATCTTCCTTCTGCTCCTGATGCTGGAATTGTTTGTAATTCTTCTATTGATAAATTTTCTTTTTGAGCAATTGAGATAATTAGAGGTGAAATAAAAGCACTTAGATTGGTTGTCAGTTTTCGGTTGTCAGTTTTAGATAGCGTCACCTCGACTGCGCTCGGTGTGACAGACTTGTTTTCAATAGAACTATTTTCTAACTTTCGACTTTCGACTTTCGACTTTTGACTCTCATCAATCAACGCCAAAACTTCTCCTACACCAACAACAGCATCTTTCTGAAAACGAATTTCAGTAATTATTCCAGAAACTGGCGAAGGTACTTCACTATCAACTTTATCGGTAGCGACTTCGAGAATGGTTTCTTCTGCTTCCACAAAATCACCTACGTTTTTCAACCAACTGATTATTGTTGCTTCGGAAATACTTTCACCCATTTTGGGCATTTTGAATTCTGTTATATTCATAAAAATAGTATTCAGTGTTCAGCTTTTAGTGATCAGTTGCTAACTGATGACTGAATACTGATCACTTTTTTTCAAATGTTTTATAAAATTCTTCTTGTGTTGGTCTGTTTTCTGGAATTTCTCGCAATGGTTCGACTACTTTTAAACTTTCGTAACATTCGCTTGGTAATTTTTGATACAAAGCAGTTCCTTTGGTTTTCCATTCAATCATTTCATCAGTCACCTCTTTTATAATTGTGGCAGGATTTCCAACTACCATTTTCCTATTCGGAATTTGTATTCCTGCTTTGATGAAACTCAATGCACCAACAATACATTCGTCGCCAAGATTAACATCATCCATAATTACAACGTTCATTCCAATAAGGCAATTCGCTCCAATATTTGCTCCGTGAATGATTGCTCCGTGACCAATGTGTGCGCCAGTTTTCAAAACAATTGATTTTCCTGGAAACATATGAATGGTGCAATTTTCTTGAACATTACAACCGTCTTCAATGATAATTTCGCCCCAATCGCCACGGATTGCTGCGCCTGGTCCAACGTAAACATTTTTGCCAATAATTACATTACCAGTTACCGCTGCTTGCGGATGGATGAAACTACTTTCGTGTATGACTGGGATGAACCCTTTGAATTCGTATATCATTTTTTGTTGTATAATGTATTGTTGTATAATGTATATTGCTCTTTTCAGTATACAATATACATTTTACAATATACAATTACTTAAATTTCTTCAACGTTTCTTTTGTAAAATCAGACAAAACCAATCGTCCGCTAATTGCTGCTCTTTCGGCTAATAAATTGTCCCAATCATCTGTTCCTCGCCAGAATACTTTTTTCATTTCGAGCATTGCTTCTTGGTTGTAAGTACACAAATGCTCGGCAAATTTCTGAACTTCTTCGTCAAGAATTTCGATACTTTCGTAAACATTGGTAAACAATCCTTTTTCTCTTGCCCAATTAGCATCGTAAAAAGTATTGGCATCAATAGCAATTTGTGACATTGCAGAAACTCCCATTTTTCTTTCGATAGCAGGCGAAACCACGAATGGTCCAATTCCGACATTGAGTTCTGATAATTTTATGGATGCAAATTTGGTTGCCATACAATAATCGGTTGATGCGGCAATTCCAACGCCACCACCAACGGTTTTTCCTTGAATGCGACCAATAATGAACTTTGGACATTTTCGCATAGCATTGATTACATTGGCAAATCCAGAGAAAAATACTTTTCCGGTTTCGGCATTGTCAATCGCGATTAATTCTTGAAAACTGGCTCCGGCACAAAAAGTTCTATCGCCACCACTTTTTAGGATGATAACTTTAACATCATTATTATTTCCAACTTCAGTAATTGTGTTGGCTAGTTTTTTTAATATATCGCTTGGCAAGGAGTTTTGTTCAGGATGAAAAAACTCGATGGTGGCGATGTTGTTTTGTATGTTGTGTTTTACGTATGGCTCCATATTTTATTCTAAACTTCTGATTTGTTTGTCAAAATCTGAAATAATTTTTTGTGTTTTATTAAAGATTTCATATTCGTTTATTGCTTTTTTATTGGCTGTTAATTTTGAAATTTTTCCCTTTCCTTCAAGGATTTTATAATCATTAAAAGTGAGAAATTTATTGACACTTTCGGCTAATTGTATCATCGAAAATGTATTTTGACGTTCGATTAATCCTTCAATATAATCGAAATATCCTGTTATAGTTCTTTCGAGTTGTTTGATTTCATTTTCTTGTAAATAGTTTTTTGCTACAATAACGTCTTGTTTTAAAACTCTTCCGTTTGGAGCATTTTTCCAAGTTGTTAATCCCATATTTTCGGATGAATTATTGGCAGTTTTAAAAATTATTTCGGCAGCGGTATTTCCTGAAATAGCAAAATGAAATTTATTTTGAACGGTTGCAAAAAACATTTTTGTAGTTTCGGAATTTTTATCATAATCAATACTACATTCTGCGAAAATATCTGTGATTTGCTGGTATATTCTTCTTTCGCTGGCACGAATTGATCGTATTCTTTGTAGTAATTCTCGAAAATAATCTTTTCCAAAAATGGTTTGTCCTTGCTTTAATCTGTTATCGTCAAGTACAAAACCTTTTACAATAAACTCTTTCAAAGTGTTGGTTGCCCAAATTCTGAATTGTGTTGCTTTTGAAGAATTTACACGATAACCGACTGATATTATTGCATCGAGATTATAGAATTTTGTTTGATATTTTTTATTGTCCGAAGCAGTTGTTTCCAAAATGGAAATAACTGAATTTTCTTTTAATTCGGTATCTTCAAAAATATTTGTGAGATGTTTACTTATTGCTGGAACATTAACACCAAACAATTCTGCCATTGCTTTTTGAGTGAGCCAAACGGTTTCGTTTTCCAACAAAACATCGACACGAACTTCTCCAGATGGAGTTGTGTATAGAATGAATTTATTTAATTGGTTTTCCATTTAAGAAAATGTTGTTGAATATTGGTTCTTTTTAGCCCTGATAGAAGTGGAAATCCTTTTTATCAATTGGCGTGGATTTAAACCCACGGCAATTGATAAAAAGATTGCAACAGATAGCAGGATTGGCTTCAAATCATTATTTATAAAATTCCAAATTGTTCAAAATGATGGTTTAAATGTTTTCGTTCTAACAGATACCATTCGTATCGGTTCATTTCGCCAAAAACTGCATTTTTTAAAAGAGTTTCTGGGTTTTGTTTATGATATGTTATGTATTCTAAACGCGCTTCGAGCATTTTTTCTTTGGCACTATTCAAATCGGCG
>JAYTNO010000011.1:0-5922 GCA_043748275.1 Flavobacterium sp.
AAATCGGCCGAAGTAGAAATTACCTTCGATCCGCCTTGGAGTAAAGATTTAATGAGCGAAGAAGCAAAACTCGAACTAGGAATGCTTTAATGATGCAAGACGAAATTGTAAACAAAGTCGCCAATTCTGCACTCGAAGTTTTCGATTTGGAGGATTATTATCCTACAGGCATTCGTAACCAAATTGATATTTCGCAATGGCTTTTAGACGGATTTCTATTAAAAGAAAAAGATTTTAGAGAACAACTAAAGCAACACAACTGGGAACAATATCAAAATCAATACGTGGCTATAGCTTGTAGCACAGATGCAATTGTTCCTGCTTGGGCAACAATTCTGGTTACAGTTTATCTTTCTCCTTATGCCAAAAAAGTGGTTTCTGGAAATTTAACAGATTTAGAAACAGCACTTTACCAAGAAATTTTGCCCACTATAGATTATTCAAAATATCAGGACAAACCCATTATTCTCAAGGGTTGTTCAAAAAAACCAGTTCCAGAATCAGCTTATATTATTGCTATTCAGAACCTTCAACCTTATGCTAAAAGTATTATGTATGGCGAAGCTTGTTCGGCTGTACCTTTATACAAATCTCAAAAAAAATAAAGAAAAGTATTGATTTTAAAGGTTTTTACTATATTTGCCGCTCAAATTTTAAAAACTAAAAGAAAATGAAAAATTTTTTACTTATTGTAGCAACGTTATTTATGGTAAATAGTGGTTTTGCACAAGTAAATGAGAAAGTATTGCTTGAAAAATCTGCAAAAGCTGCTGAAAAAGCTGTAGACACTGCAAATTTAGGCTGGAAAAGAGGTGGAAACATTATTTTATTGTTTAACCAATCAGCTTTTAATAACGAATGGTTAGCAGGCGGAACTTCTAGTATGGCTGGTAATTTAGGGATTAACTATGATTTTAATCACAATACCAAAAGTACAGTTTGGGATAACAAAATTATCCTTGCTTATGGTTTGACTAAATTAAAAGGTCAAGAATTGTCAAAATCAGATGACAGAATAGAATTTACTTCTCTTTATGGGAAAAAAGTAGGTACAGGAAACTGGTATTATTCTGGATTTTTGAATTTTAAAACTCAAATGGACTCTGGATTCCAACCATTTAAATATACAGATGATAACGGAACACCACTTATTCTAACTGATGATGTTATTAGAACAATAAACGTTAAAACATCTCATTTCTTTTCGCCTGCTTATCTTCAAGTTGGTCCAGGTATGTTATGGAAAAAAAGTGCTAATTTGAAAGTAAATATTGCTCCTGCAACTTCAAGATTAATCTTTGTTCATAAAGAATTTACAGAGTTTGGTTCTGCTTTTGGTGTTGAAAAAGGAAAAACAACTCGTTTTGAATTTGGAGCGGCATTAAATGCTTACTACAAATTAAACTTGATGACTAATGTATCTATGGAAAACATTTTGAATTTATATTCAAACTATTTAGATAATCCACAAAATGTTGATGTTGATTACCAAATGAACTTGGTGATGAAAGTTAACAAATATATGTCTGCAAACATTTCTTTACAAACAATATATGATGACAATGCTATTTCTAAAGTACAAGTAAGAGAAGTATTTGGATTCGGAATCAACTATGGTTTCTAATAACTAAACTTATTATAATTTAAAAGACCTTTAGAATTTTCTAAAGGTCTTTTTTTATTCTTCTTTTTCAACCGCATCTTGATAATCAGGATACAAAAATTTATTATAAGGAAATCGAGTAATGTGTATTTGTCTTACAGCTTCATAAATTCGAGCTCTAAATTCCTCAAAATTTTCTTTGTTGGTTGCTGATATAAACAAAGCATTTTCTTCGCCAACATTGCTCATCCAAGTTTGTTTCCATTCATCAAGTGTATAATGTCTTTTGGTTTTTTCGGTAATCAAATCATCTTCATCAATAGTCAAATGTTTATATGCATCAATTTTATTAAAAACCATTATTGTGGGTTTGTTGTTGCTTTTTATATCCAACAAAGTTTGATTTACAGATGCAATATGATCTTCAAAATCAGGATGGGAAATATCCACAACGTGCAATAACAAATCGGCTTCACGAACTTCGTCAAGGGTACTTTTGAAAGAATCTACCAATTGTGTTGGCAGTTTTCTAATAAAACCAACCGTGTCTGACAGTAAAAAAGGGAGGTTTTTTATAACCACTTTTCGAACTGTAGTATCTAAAGTTGCAAACAATTTGTTTTCTACAAAAACTTCACTTTTACTAATGACATTCATTAAAGTCGATTTTCCTACATTGGTATAACCTACTAAAGCTACACGAACCATAGCACCACGATTGCTTCGTTGCACCGACATTTGTTTATCGATAATTTTAATTTTATCTTTCAACAACGCAATACGATCACGAACAATACGTCTATCGGTTTCTATTTCGGTTTCTCCTGGACCACGCATACCAATACCTCCTTTTTGTCGTTCAAGGTGTGTCCACATTCCAGAAAGGCGAGGTAACAAATATTGACATTGCGCCAACTCAACTTGTGTTCTTGCATAAGATGTTTCGGCTCTTTGTGCAAAAATGTCAAGAATTAGATTGGTTCTATCCAAAACTTTGCAATCAAGAAGTTTGGTAATGTTTTTTTGTTGTGATGGCGACAATTCATCATCAAAAATAACAGTTGTAATTTCGTTTTCCTTGACATAATGATGAATTTCATCCATTTTCCCTGTTCCTAGAAAAGTTTTAGGATTTGGACGTTCCATTTTCTGAAAAAAACGTTTCACCACTTCACCTCCAGCTGTAAAAGTTAGAAATTCTAACTCGTCGAGATACTCTGTTAGTTTTTCTTCTGATTGATTTTGAGTAATAATACCAACAATTACCGTTTTTTCGAAATTTGTATTTTGTTTTTCTAACATAGCTTCTAATATAATACAAAGCTAGTGATTTACTGTAGATTTTCACTTATATTATTTGGTTATAAAACACTTTATTTTGCATTTATTCGTTAAAAAGTAATTTTTTATTAAAGGTTTCATAATTTTTGTTAAATTTGGAACTCAAAAATTACAATACATTCTATTAAACCAATTAAATTTTCATTTTATGAAAAAAATTATTTTTATTATTTTAATGTCATTTGTTTCGTTTCTTGGGTATTCCCAAATAATTAATGAAAATTTCGACGCCGGAATTCCTTCAACATGGACTATTCTAGACAATGGTGTTGGAACCGTTCAAAGTTGGGGAACTACAACAACTGTTGCCAATGTATATGGTGGAGTTGGTGCTTCAGCAGAAGTAAACCGAGAAAATATTGGAGCGGGAAATACTTCAGAAGACTGGTTGATTACTCCACTTCAGAATATTCCAGCAAATCACCAATTAAAGTTTTTTACCAGAAAACAATTGTCAGGAAATCGCGGTTCTATTTATCAGATTAGAGTTTCGTCGACTACAGCAACTGGAGCAGGCGATTTTGCTAGTTATACTATAGTAAAATCATATACAGAAGATGAAATAGCAGCTATTGCAAATGTTTATGAAGAAAAAACAGTAAGTCTTTCTGCATATGCAGGAAGTAGATATGTTGCCTTTGTAAGAGTAAATACACAACCAACTACTACAACATCCGGAGATAAATGGCTTGTTGATAATGCAAAAATAGTACAAGAATGTATTGCGCCAACTATTTTAGAAACGTCATTAGTAACATCATCTACTTCTAGTATTGGTTTTACAGGAAGTGTAGTAGCTACAAATTTTGATTATGAATATGGTTTAACGGGTTTTGTTTTAGGTACTGGAACTCAAGTTTTAAATTCAACTTTAAATCCACAACCTATTCCTGTTGCTGGAGGAGATCCTTTATTACCATCAACAGGATATCAGTTTTATGTTAGAAATAAATGTTCTTCAGGAGAAAACAGTCCTTGGGCTGGACCTTTTAACTGGAACACCAAACCAAAAGGAACTATTTGTACCGATCCACTTATTATAAGTGCATTACCCTTTCAAGTAGCAGCAGATAACACCAATAATTATTTTACAGAAACCTATACTACACAAGCAACATCTTGTGGAGCATCTCCTGCAGGCACTAATTACTTGGCAGGAAATTCTGTTTTTTATAGCTACACAGCAACAACTTCAGGATTAATTAGTATTACAATGACACCACTTGGCGCTGCCAATACAAATTCATCTGTATTTGTGTTTAGTGGTTGTCCAGTTGGGGGAACAGGTGCACCTTGTGTTGCAGGTCTTGCCAATTCTAACGCCAATGTTAGAGTGGTAAATTTGACTGTAACTCAAGATCAAACTTACATTATAGTTGTTTCTTCTAGTGCAACTACACCTGCTATTGCTTATAGCTTAGTTATACAACAAGAAAATTGTTTGCCTAAACCTACAGCTTTAGGAGTTACTGCTGCAAGTATTAATCAAACTTCTGCCGAATTATTTTGGACAGATGGTGGTTATTCTAATTGGGATATTGCTTTACAACCTTTAGGCTCTGCTATTCCTGTTGCAGGTGGAAATTATCAAACCGACCAAAATCCATTCCAGTTAACTGGTTTAACAGCAGGTACACAATATCAATATTGGGTAAGAGCAGAATGTTCTACTGGTTCTGGTATTTTTACCGCTTGGGCTGGACCATATGCATTTGATACACAAATTTGTGATAATGTTGACAAGTGTAATTTTAAATTTAGATTGTCAAGTTCTAACAATGCTGGTTGGCAAACTACTAGAATGCAAGTAAGACAAAACGGAATTGTAGTGGCGACAATAGGATCAACATATCCTACTGGTCCTGGGCCAGTAGATGTTATAGTGCCGTTGTGTAAAAACGTTCCTTTTGATTTATATTGGAGTGTTGCTGGAGCACAACTTCAACGAGCTATTGTTAAAATTTATAATGGATTTGACCAATTAATATTTACAAAATCAGCTGGTGTTGGCGCAGCAGGAGATATTGTATATTCAGAAACTGCAGTAAATTGTGATACACCACGTTGTAATATTGCACCTGTAAGTTTGGTTTGTAATAATCTGACTACTACTACAGCACAATTGACTTGGTCTGCAACTGCAACCACAACATGGGATGTATATTATGTACCAACAGGTTCAGCACCGCCAAATCCAGCAACTGTACCATCAGTATCTGGAGTTACATCCAACCCATATACGGTAACGGGTTTAACACCAGATACGACCTATGATTTTTATGTAAGAGTACAATGTTCACCAGATCCTTCAGCTTGGTCTGCAGTTAGTGCGTGTACAACAATTGCAACGTGTCCTAAACCAACACCATTAGCAGTTACTGTTGCTACTATTACACAAACTCAAGCAGTTCTTAACTGGACAACAGGTACACCAGCAACTGATGGTACTTGGGAAATATTATTAATACCAAGTTCAACCTATACTTTACCAACAGTTTTACCTTCTCCAAATTTCCCATATCATCCAGATGCTTTACCGCTTATTACTGTAAATGGAATTGGAACAACATCCTATACTGTAACTGGATTAAATCCAGCGACTATTTATTTTTATTATATTAGAACAGTTTGTCCTGGACCAGATAATAGTACATGGGGTTCTGCAGCAGCAACTACAAATCCAATTGCATTTAATACTATAACTTGTGATGCCGCTAATAAATGTGGTTACAAATTTTTATTAACCAATACAACAGGAAACAATTGGAATGGTGGGCGTATGCAAGTAAGACAAAATGGAATTGTTGTTGCAACATTAGGAACACCTAATAATACAATTAATGCAGCAGCTGGAGTAATTGTTCAACTTTGTAACAATGTACCATTTGACTTATTTTGGAGTGTTGCTGGAACAGCACCAGAACAAATAGGAGTTTCCATTCAAAATCCTTTTACAGATGTTATTTATACAAAAGCAC
>JAYTNO010000012.1:0-2154 GCA_043748275.1 Flavobacterium sp.
AAAATTCTAATAGACTAAATTATGACCGCAATCACTAAATCCAGAATAGAATCTATTGACCTATTAAAAGGTTTGGTAATGGTAATAATGGCACTCGACCACACTAGAGATTATTTTCATTATTCAGCTTTTTATTTTGACCCAACAGACCCAACACAAAGCACATTACCAATCTTTTTTACAAGATTTATCACTCATTTTTGTGCGCCAGCATTTTGTTTTCTTGCAGGAACTTCTGCTTTTATGGTTGGGAAACGAAAATCGAAATCCGAATTATCCAGTTTCCTATTAAAACGTGGACTTTGGTTGGTTTTTATCGAAATGACTATTGTTAATTTTGCTTGGTATTTTGATATATATTTTAAAAGTCCAGGACTACTTGTTATTTGGTCTTTAGGAATTAGTATGATTTTTTTAGCGGCATTAGTACATCTTCCAAGAAAATTTATTTTACTGTTTAGCATACTACTTATTATGGGACACAACCTTTTGGATACCATTCACTATAATGGCAATGTGTTTTGGGCAATACTTCACGAATTCGCTTTTTTCAAAATAACAAATGATGTTGAATTTGTTGTTGGATATCCAATAATTCCATGGATTGCTGTTATGGCCTTGGGGTATTATTTTGGAGCTTTTTATGACAAATCTTATGACAGCCTGAAAAGAAAAAAACTGTTTAACCTGATAGGAATTTCAGCGATTGTAGCATTCGTGATTTTAAGATTTAGTAATTTATATGGCGACCCAGTCCTTTATAAAGATTATGGTGTTTTATCAAAAAACTTTATTTCGTTTTTAAATCCTTCAAAATATCCACCATCTTTAAACTATTTATTAATGACATTGGGAACAGCTATTTTATTTTTGGCAAATGTCGAAAAACTAAAAGGCAAAGTTGTTGACTTTTTTAGCACTTTTGGGAGAGTTCCCTTTTTCTATTACATCTTGCATTTGTATCTAATCCATCTTATCGCACTTATTTTTGCAGAACTTTCAGGGTTTGGTTGGAAAATAATGATATTACAAGATTGGGTAACTGAAACGCCAACATTAAAAGGGTATGGTTTTCCACTTTGGGTAGTTTATACAGTTTGGATTTTTGTGATTGTTTTGCTTTATCCATTATGCAAAAAATTTGACATTTATAAACAAACACACAAAGAAAAATGGTGGTTGAGTTATTTGTAAATGGAGGACAAAACGAGCCGACAGATAGAATGACGGCCGATAACAGCGGGTTTAAGAAATTGGCGGTTCAGTGGTTAAATGAAGCTTTGTGCTTCGTACCAAGTTGTGCTTAATCAAACGGTATCGTTCCGAATTTTTCGGCAAAGTCGTTTGGCTATCCTTCGGAAAATAAAAAGAGAGGCAAAGCCAAAGCAGAATCCAATGCAGATATCCAAATTTTTTCATCCAACGAAGAAGTTGTCCATGTTCCTCCACCTATCCGGTATACTTTTGCCAAATTTCTCGTTTAGTGCATCCTTTATCAAGCATCTCATGGATAATCTAATGTTGCTCTTCTTTTGTAAAATGCCGCCTTTTTTTTGTACTATTTTCTTAGTCATTTTTTGATAGATTTGCGTAAACTTATTTTAGGACAAGACAAACTAACTAAACTGTAAACTTTTTTCAGGACGAGTCATTTTATTTTACCCCACTGCACTCCGTTCTTCGTAGCCAATTCTATCTCTTAAATACTTACATTTGCTCCGTTGAAAAAATTAGCCGCAATATCACTTCTTTTTGTTTTTCTGGGTGCAAACACAGAACTGCACCAACTATTGAAATTGCCTATGTTGGTTCATCACTTCTTAGAACATCATGAACAAGAACCTGATGAAACCTTTGCTGACTTTTTAAACGAACATTATTCCGATACTCAAAACCATTCCGACAGCGACCATCACCACCACGACAATTTACCTTTCAAGACAAATGATTGTGCAACCATGCACAACACTGTCGCATTTAATCACCAACATAATTTTTCTTTGGCTCAACCAAACATGGTTTCCGAAAAAGTTTTGGTTGCACATAATGTGATTGTATTTTCTTTTGTTGCACTTAGCAACATTTGGCAACCGCCAAAACTCAGTTAATGAATTTATGAGTGTTCCGATAAAAATTGGAACACAAAAATAATTA
>JAYTNO010000013.1:0-5806 GCA_043748275.1 Flavobacterium sp.
CATTTTCTATAAAATTGCTCATAAATAGTTATTAATTAATTGTTCTGTATTTTTCTAATAAATTGTTTAATTGTTCTAATTCTTCGATTGTTAGTTTGTTTGCAAAATATTTCTCGTGTTCTATAATAATAGGATCAAGTTCAGCTAGTACGTCTAATCCTTTTTCAGTAATTAGAACTTCTATTTTTCTTCTGTTTGCTGGACATTCGCTACGAGTGACCATTTGTTTCAGGAGTAATTTGTCGATTAATCTTGTTGTATTACTGTTTTTTGCAATCATTCTTTCCTGAATATCACACATATTTACAGGTTTTCCTTTTTGTCCTCTCAATATTCTCAATACATTATATTGTTCTCCAGATAAATCGTAAGGCTTTATTAATTCTTGAAAATTATCATGTAAAACATTTTTTGCATATGAGATATTTAGCAATACTTTTTTAGCAATATCCATAGGAATGGTACTTTTTATTTCGTCTTCTATTTTCATAGTTTTTATTACTAAATTTGTATATACAAATGTAAGACTATTTTTATTTGTATATACAAATGTGTATTAAATTTTTGTTAAATTATTTTTAACAAATTTTGCATTAGATTTTATTATTTTTGATAAAAATTAAAAATATGAATTTATCACAAGAAGCGTGGTGGACAAAAGCCCAAGAAGACGAAAACGCAGTAATCCTAGATGTTCGTACTGAAGACGAATGCAATGAAGGTATTATTCCCAACGCCATAACTATAGATATATATAAAGGACAAGCATTTATTTATAAAATAGAAGAATTAGATAAATCGAAAAACTATTATGTGTATTGCAAAGCAGGAGGAAGAAGTTCACAAGCATGTAATATAATGAATCAACTGGGTTTTGAAAATACATATAACCTTATTGGAGGCTTTATGAATTGGCATGGTGAAGTAGTAGTACCAGAATAATTTAGAATATTTTTATTTTTTCTGTTTAAACATCCATTCATAAATTTCAGGATTGTTGTATACTCGTGTCCAACTATCGTGTTGTGCGTCATTGAAAATCTCGAATTTGATATCTTTGTTACATTCACGGAGTTTGTTATACATCCCAATGGAGTAACTAATGTTTACCACATTGTCTTGTAATCCGTGAAACATACGAATTGGAATATCTTTTATTTTACAATTTTCAACCATAGGAATTCTGTCTACATAGCCAGCAATTGGGACTAATGCTGCAAATAATTCAGGGTGTTTGTATGCAAGATTCCAGGTTGCCCATGCGCCCATACTCAATCCTGTGAGGTAAATTCGGGTGGTATCAATTTTGTTTTCTACAATAATTTTTTTTATCAATTGATACAATTGTTCAGAATCCCAATACACATCATTCGGACATTGTGGTGCCAAAATATACGCATCTAAAGTGTGGGTTTTGATATACTGTAACGGTCCAATATCTTTTAGTTTTTCTAAATCATTTCCTTTTTCACCTGTACCATGCAAAAAGATAAGTAATGGTTTTGGCACCGAAGTATTTTCTGGTTTGTGTAAAATATAATGTAGGTCAAACGATGTAATAATTTCAGATTTAAAGGAACCTGTGGTTTCAGTTTGACCAAATCCAATTATGGAAACAAATAATATTGCTATTTGAAATACTTTTTTCATAAATAAAAAGTTTTTGATTGTATTAAACATAGTAAATAATACACTTTGTTCAAATATAGTATTTGAAAATAACTTTACAAATCTATACCGATACATTTATTTTATATGAATTAAAAAGATAAGATAATATCTAGTTGCTTCTAAAAAAAACAAAATTTTGATATGATTTTTATAAAAGAATAATGAGCTATATTTGATAGACAAAAAATAGATTCAACAAAATAGAATTTCCAACTTGTTATAAGCAACATAAGTTTAATTAAGGCATTTTATATTTTATAAGTTGGTTTTGTATTTTAATTTCCTAGAATGAGTCAATTCAATTTAAAATAATATAAATTTTTTAAATACATATAAATACAATGGGTACAGTTGAAGAAATTAAAGAAATTTTCAATCAAAAAAGAATATTTTTTGATGAGGGCAAAACCCAATCGTATCAATTCAGATTAGACCAATTAAAAAAATTGAAGGTGGCAATTCTAAAATATGAAGTAGAGATTCTAGAAGCCCTTCATGACGATTTGCGTAAACCAAAATTTGAAGCATATACTAGTGAGATCGGATTTATGTTAGAAGAGATAAAGTATACCATAAATAACTTAAAAGAATGGATGCAAACAAAAAAAGTAACAACTCCATTAGTTTTGCATCCTTCAACGAGTTTAATTTTAAAACAGCCGCTTGGAGTTGTATTAATAATTGGTCCTTGGAATTATCCTTTTCAATTATTACTTGCGCCATTAATTGGAGCTATTGCCGCTGGAAATTGTGCAATTATCAAACCCAGTAACGAAACGCCAAATACGGCAAAAGTGGTCGAGAAATTGATAGAAAACACCTTTGATAATAAGTATATTAGTGTAGTTCAAGGTTCTGGAACAATTATGGGACCATTGTTAATTGATAACAATCGCTTCGACCATATTTTTTTTACAGGTAGTCCAAAAGTTGGGATTCAAATAGCGGTTATGGCAGCAAAACAATTAATACCAGTTACACTAGAATTGGGAGGGAAAAGTCCAGCTATTGTAGATAAAAATGTCAATATTGAAGTAGCTGCAAGACGTATAACTTGGGCAAAGTTTTTCAATGCAGGACAAACTTGTGTATGCCCAGATTATTTGTTGGTTCATGAGGATATTAAAGAGATTTTTATTGAAGAAATCAAAAAAAACATTCTTTTCTTTTATGGTGAAAATCCTCAAATTTCTGAAGATTTAGCTCGTATAGTAAATAACAAACGATTTGAAGTACTAAAACAATATTTAAATAACGGTCGGATTCGAATTGGTGGACAATATGACGAAACAGAACGGTATATATCACCTACAGTTATTGACCAAGTTACTCTGAACGACGCAATAATGCAAGAAGAAATTTTCGGTCCCATATTACCAATTTTAACATTCAAAACCAAAGAAGAAGTGGTACTGCAAGTGAGAAAACATAGACACCCATTAGCCTGTTATATTTTCTCAAAAGACGAAAAGAACATAGACTATTATATCCAACAAATTGAGTTTGGTGGAGGTTGTGTTAATAATAGTATGGTACATCTTGTAAATCCAAAATTACCTTTTGGAGGAGTTGGCAATAGTGGTATGGGCAAATACCATGGGAAAGATAGTTTTGATACAATGAGTCATACCAAATCGATTATAAAAACAGCAACTTGGTTTGATCCTTTATTAAAATATGCTCCTTATACAAATAGAAAGCTGAAATGGGTAAAATATTTTATGAGCTGATTGCTTTCAATAACAATTAAAATATTTTTATAATCGATTCTATAGTAACAAAAAAGGGATGTACAAAAAATAGGATATTTAAAAAAAGTTTATTTTTGATTCTCACAATACTTGACTTTTTAATTTTTCTAAAATTTAAAATTTAATGTGAATTAAACAAAAATAGGCTGAAAGCAATAAAGTATTTATGGCAAAAAATAAAACAAATTTTACAGATAATAGTGTCATTGATTTTATCAACACCTTCGTAGATAACGATCAAAAGAAATCGGATAGTTTTCAATTAATTGAATTAATGAATAAATGGTCTGGTTTTGAACCCAAAATGTGGGGTCCAACAATTATAGGTTTTGGAAATTACCACTACAAATATGCAAGTGGACACGAAGGAGATGCACCAATTATTGGGTTCTCACCTCGCAAAGCAGCTTTTTCATTATATGTATACGCACCAACTGAAAAGAACAAACTCTTGCTGGAAGGCTTAGGGAAATACAAAATGTCAAAAGCTTGTATTTATATAAAAAAACTGTCGGATATAAATACTACTATTTTAGAGAAGATTTGTAAATCATCAATAATGTACATCAATAAATATAATGAATGTGCGTGTAGAGAGAAGTAGAGTATAAGGTGAACGATGTATTTTAATTATACTCTAACACCAAATAAATAACCCACCATAGCAGATAAGCCCATTGCAATCGTACCCCAAATAGTGATACGTAAAATGGCTTTTAATATGTTTGAACCTCCAGTTTTTGCAGCAATTGTCCCTAAAATAATAAGAAAAACAATAGTGAAACCATACATGGTATATTCCATATTTTTTATAGGAGCAAATAGAATGACCAATAGAGGCAAAACACCACCAACAGTAAAGGCAGCACCAGATGCCAGAGCAGCTTGAATAGGGTTTGCCTGACTAATTTCGTTTATTCCTAACTCATCTCTAATATGTGCTCCTAATGCATCTTTCTCTGTCAATTCAATAGCTACTTGTAATGCAGTTTCTTTTTTGAGCCCTCTTTTTTCATAAATTTGTGCTAATATTTGCAACTCTTCTTCAGGCATTTCTTTTAATTCTTGTATTTCTCTTTCTATGTCTGCTTTCTCTATATCAGTTTGTGAACTCACAGATACATATTCACCGGCCGACATAGATAATGCTCCAGCAACAAGACCAGCAATGGTTGCTAAAAGGATTGGTTCTCTCGTTGTACTTGCAGCAGCAACACCAATAGCCAAACTTGAAATAGAGATGATACCATCATTTGCACCTAATACAGCAGCTCGTAACCAATTACTTCTATGAATATAGTGGCTGTCTAAATAATTATCAATTGTTATGTCTGTCTTCATAATGTCTTTACCTATTATTGATTACTTATTTTTTATCAATTTACAAAACAAAAATAGTGATTTAATTTTTCATAAGGATTTATATTTATGAAATTGATTTAAAGGTTCAAAGTCAATTTTTTTTCAAGTTTTATGAATATTTTGTGCGAGGTTTATTTATAATAGCTACTGTTTTTGGAGCATTTTAAAGCTCTTTTAAAATATAGAATTGTATGATTTATGCAGAATTTTTGTTTTAGAATTAAGTTAATTTTTCAGCTAAAGTTTTCTAAAAAAACTTCCGGTTAAGCACTGAAAATCAAAAGTATATAACAAAATTTCCATTGAGCCAATTACCCAAATCAGTTGTAGAAGGTGTTTTGAACCACTAATTTGTTGATTTTATTGTAATTGGAAGTTTATAAGAAGTTCTCACATTTTGTCCATTTTTTTTCCTGATTTCCAATTTGGACATTTTTAAAGGTAAGAGTTATTTCTTCTGCACTACCAAATCCAATATCTTGAATTACATTAAAATTAGATATTGAACCGTCAATCTCAATTATATATTCAACTATAATTATCCCATTTATTCCTTCTTCCTCAGGTACTTTAAAATTTTTAGCTATACACTTAAAAAATTTTCCCACTCCATCTTTATATACAGCTTTTTCATCAACATCAGAATTGCTATATACATTTCCTGTAGTTTGAATTTCTTGAGAATATATGTTTGAAGATATTATATAAGTAGTAATAAATAGTTTTTCATTTGTTGCATTAAGTTATTGAATTCTCCCCGTTTTCCGAAGGTTTCTGCTAACGTTCCCAAGTATTACTTCTGTTGCGTACTGCAAAGACTGGCGTTAACAAATATACCGAAAACTTTGAAAGAATAAATGTGAATAAAAAGAAAAAAATAATCACCAAACTTTCCAAATAAAACCCGAGCCTCGCCATTTCTTGAAACCGCTGTGCTTGTTGCACAACATCAAATATATTAAAAATAATTTGGATAATAACACGAAAAATCGTATTTTTATTCTATGCAAGGAAGAAAAGAA
>JAYTNO010000014.1:0-2120 GCA_043748275.1 Flavobacterium sp.
CCTGCTAGTGTTGTTTGATTAAGAGGAGTGAATGTTCCGACAGAATTAGCGTTGGTATAACGATATTGACCTCTTTCTGGGTTAGTAATGTTTTCTGAACTTGCCGTATAGGCTTGCGTTTGTGACTGCATAGCTATGGAGCATAGCAGCATTGTAATGAAAATTTTCATAATAAAGTAGGTTAAGAATAATAGTTTTTATAAAATTTTTTTTATTAATACTTTATTACTTGGGAGAATAATAAAGCATTACAAATAAATACGATTAAAAGCATATTTCATCGTTTATCTATGCTTTTTTTCTAAAAAAATCGACGAAATACATATTTTTTATAAATTTATAAGAATTATATTATATTTAAGTATTTTAGTGTAGGAAATAACATAAGACTATGAAATTCAACAAGTTAAATTTAATAGCCATAATACGACTAACTTATTTTTTCTATTTTATTTAACAAGAAAAAGAATATTTTTTATTAATATTTTAAAAAAAAAAACTCTCAAGTTACCTTGAGAGTATAAAAAAAAATATTTTTAATATTATTTATGCTTTTCCTGCAGCAATTAAATTCAAAGCAGAACCCGCTACAAACCAACCAATTTGACCTGTATTATAAGTATGATTTGCCATAATGATATCTTTTGTCCCATTATCGTGAACAAATTCAAGAGTCAATGGATTTCCTGGAGCAAACTCGGTTAAATCTGTAAAATTAATACTATCATTTTCTTGAATTTTATCATAATCTGCTTCGTTAGCAAAGGTCAATGCCAGCATCCCTTGTTTTTTAAGGTTGGTTTCGTGAATTCGAGCAAATGATTTTACCAAAACAGCACGAACTCCCAAAAATCTTGGTTCCATAGCAGCATGTTCTCTAGAAGAACCTTCTCCATAATTATGATCCCCAACAACTATTGAGTCTACACCAGCCGCTTTGTATGCTCTTTGTACAACAGGAACAGCATCATAAACTCCCGTTAATTGGTTTTTTACATTATTTGTTTTTTGATTAAAAGCATTTACAGCTCCAATCAACATATTATTTGAAATATTATCTAAATGCCCTCTGAAACGCAACCATGGTCCAGCCATAGAAATATGGTCAGTAGTACATTTTCCAAAAGCTTTAATTAATAATTTGGCATTAGTAATGTTTTTACCATTCCAAGGTAAGAATGGCGCTAAAAGTTGCAATCTTTCTGATGTTTCACTTACAGCAATTTTTACTCCAGTTCCATCTTCAGCTGGTGCTTGATAACCTGGATCTTCTGCATAAAAACCTTTGGCTGGCAATTCGCTTCCAGTGGGTTCATCTAGCATCACTTCTTGTCCATCTTCATTGATTAATGAATCTGTTATAGGATTAAATCCTAAATCTCCAGCTATAGCTAATGCTGTTACCAATTCTGGCGAACCAACAAAGGCTAAAGTATTAGGGTTACCATCGGCGCGTTTAGAAAAATTACGGTTAAAAGAGTGAACAATGGTATTGCGTTCTTCTTTTTCTGCTCCTTCTCTATCCCACATACCAATACATGGTCCACAAGCGTTTGCAAAAACAGTTGCTCCAATTTTATCAAAAGTTTCAATAAAACCATCACGTTCAATAGTTGAACGAACCACTTCTGAACCTGGTGTGATAGTAAATTGAGATTTAATTTTTAAATTTTTATCCGTTACTTGTTTGGCTAATGATGCCGCACGAGAGATATCTTCATAAGAGGAATTGGTACAAGAACCTATTAATCCTACCTGAATGTTTAATGGCCAATTATTTTTTAATGCCTCTTCTCTCATTTTTGAAATAGGTGTAGCCAAATCTGGTGTAAACGGGCCGTTTAAATGTGGCTCTAAGGTTGAAAGATCAATTTCGATAACCTCATCAAAATAAAGTGAAGGATTAGCATACACTTCGGCATCTCCTGTTAAATAACTAGCCACTTTGTCTGCAGCATCTGCAACATCAGCACGATTAGTAGAGCGTAAATAACGACTCATAGAATCATCGTATCCAAAAGTAGAAGTGGTTGCTCCTATTTCTGCTCCCATATTACAAATAGTTCCTTTACCTGTACACGACATTGCAATAGCGCCTTCGCCAAAATATTCAACAATGG
>JAYTNO010000015.1:0-14468 GCA_043748275.1 Flavobacterium sp.
GATTACCATTAACAGCTGGAGAAGCAAATTTCTCAAAATATGTTGCCTTAGGAAATTCATTGTGTGCAGGATATAGTGATGGTGCACTTTTTATAAAAGGGCAACAAGGATCGTATCCTAATATCCTTTCACAACAATTCGCCTTAGTGGGTGGTGGAGAGTTTAAAATCCCTTTTATGGATGATAATATTGGAGGTTTCTCTGCTGGAGGATTTCAATTTTCTCCAACACCAGTAAGACTTTTCTTAAACGGTTGTACCTTGCCCGAATCAGTTCCAGGAGTAGGAGCAACTCAACTCGGAGTATCTATTGCTGCAAACGGACCTTACAACAACACAGGTGTTCCAGGCGCCAAATGTATTCATCTAGTAACTCCAGGATATGCTAATGCAAGTCCATATTTTGGTAGGATAGCTACTGATCCAATGCAAACAGTTTTAGAATATGCTAAAGTGCAATCGCCAACATTCTTTTCATTATGGATAGGAAATAACGATGTGTTAGGATATGCCTTATCGGGCGGTGATGGTTCTAATCCGATTACTCCTTCTAATGGCGGAATTGGAGTTGGTTTCGACAGTTCATACACAGCTATTATTGATGGATTGACAGCCAATGGAGCAAAAGGTGTTATTGCTAATATTCCTTTTGTAAGCACTGTTCCTTTTTTTACAACCATTCCAGTAAAACCTTTAGCTCCAAATATTATGTATGCGGTGCCAACAAACCCAACTCCAGATAATCCAGCACTTTCTCCTGACAAAGACGAGACAAACTGTAAAACTGTTTATCCTGTTTCTGTAAATGATATTGCGGTAATCAATTCGTTAAACACCAATTTTTTAGGGTTGTTAAGACAGTTATTGACACCATTCGGTCAAGCAGATAGAATCCAATTGTTCTCTATCACCGAATCTAACCCTTTATTAATAACAGATGAATCACTGAGTGATATGGGTAATAATATTACCTACGCTGCTCAAAATAGTGGTAATCCTCAATTAGTAGCTTTAGCACCATTTTTAGGAGCAACATACGGAAAAGCACGTCACACTAAGACAGGAGATTTGATTCTTTTAACCACCAAAAGCGCAATAGGATCTACAGTTGTACTTCCTCCAACACTTGCTAGTTTTTCTAAAAGAGGAATTACTTATCCAATGGAAGATAAATATATATTGGTGCCATCAGAAATTACAGAATTGAATGATGCAACTGTAGCATTTAATATAACAATTAAAAGTCAAGCGGATAGCCATAACTTGGCTTTTGTAGATGCTAATGATATACTAACTAAAATAAATTCTGGTGGAATTGTAGCAAATAGCTTTACATTAACTTCTGCATTCGTAACAGGTGGTGTTTTCTCATTAGACGGAGTTCATCCTAGTCCAAGAGGTTACGCTTTTATTGCAAACAAGTTTCTAGAAAAAATCAATGAAAAATATCATTCTAATTTAAAAGCAGTTAATGTAGGTAATTACCCTATTCTATTCCCATTTAATTTACAATAATAAATCAATTAGATAATTTAAAGTTAACTCAAAGCCATCACAAATTGTGATGGCTTTTTTGGTTTTTTAAAGCAATTTTATTGGTTTAAATCTCAATATCAAATAATACTTCAAAATTTGAATATTTTTTCATAAAAAAATTATGGATTTTATATTTTAAAAAATTATCTTTGCACTCGAAAAAAGAGGTGTATATCATCTCTATACTCATAAACCTAAATAGCTATTTAATAAATACATAAGTAATGTCAAAAGTAATAGGAAAAGTTGCGCAAATCATTGGTCCAGTTGTGGACGTAGTTTTCAACGGTAAAGATGTTGAACTTCCAAAAATTTATGATTCATTAGAAATCACAAAAAAAGATGGTACTTTATTGGTACTTGAAGTACAATCTCACATTGGGGAAAACACAGTGCGTACCATTTCGATGGACTCAACAGACGGTTTGAGCAGAGGTTATGAAGTTGTAGGTACAGGAAATCCTATCAAAATGCCAATTGGTCCAGATGTTTACGGTCGTTTATTTAACGTAATCGGAGATGCTATTGACGGATTGGGAGAATTACCAAAAACAGGTGAAAATGGTATGTCTATTCACAGACCAGCACCAAGATTTGAAGATTTATCAACTTCATCAGAAGTTTTATTTACTGGTATTAAAGTAATCGATTTGATTGAACCTTATGCAAAAGGTGGTAAAATTGGATTGTTTGGTGGTGCTGGAGTAGGTAAAACGGTATTGATTCAAGAGTTGATCAACAATATTGCAAAAGGTCACGGTGGACTTTCTGTATTCGCAGGAGTAGGTGAAAGAACACGTGAAGGAAATGACTTACTTCGTGAGATGTTAGAGTCAGGAATTATAAAATATGGTGATGCATTTATGCATTCTATGGAAGAAGGTGGATGGGATTTATCAAAAGTAGATATGCCTGGAATGAGAGAGTCAAAAGCAACTTTCGTTTTTGGTCAAATGAATGAGCCACCAGGAGCAAGAGCTCGTGTTGCGCTTTCTGGATTATCTATTGCAGAATATTTCCGTGATGGTGCAGGAACAGACCAAGGAAAAGACGTACTTTTCTTTGTGGATAATATCTTCCGTTTTACACAAGCAGGTTCTGAGGTTTCGGCACTTTTAGGTCGTATGCCATCTGCAGTAGGTTATCAACCAACATTAGCAACAGAAATGGGTGCAATGCAAGAGCGTATTACATCTACAAACAAAGGTTCTATCACATCGGTACAAGCGGTTTACGTACCTGCGGATGACTTAACTGACCCGGCACCAGCAACTACATTTGCTCACCTTGATGCAACTACTGTATTGTCTCGTAAAATTGCTGAGTTAGGAATTTATCCAGCGGTTGACCCGCTAGATTCAACGTCTAGAATTTTGACACCACAAATTTTGGGTGATGAGCATTATGATTGTGCACAAAGAGTAAAAGAAATTCTTCAGAAATACAAACAATTGCAAGATATTATTGCGATTCTTGGTATGGAAGAATTATCGGAAGAAGATAAACTTTCTGTATCACGTGCACGTCGTGTACAACGTTTCTTATCTCAACCTTTCCACGTAGCAGAACAATTTACAGGAATTCCTGGAGTATTGGTTGATATTAAAGATACTATCAAAGGATTTAATATGATTATTGACGGTGAATTAGATCATCTTCCAGAAGCTGCTTTCAACTTGAAAGGAACTATTGAAGATGCTATTGAAGCAGGTCAAAAAATGTTAGCAGAAGCTTAATATAGTTATAAGTTATGAATTATGAGTTATGAGTTTTTTCTCTAATTCATAACTCATAATTGATAATTCATAACTCATAAAATTATGATTTTAGAAATAGTATCACCAGAAGCTTTATTATATAAAGGAGAAGTAACTTCGGTATCGTTTCCAGGAGTAGATGGTAGTTTTCAAATATTGAATAATCACGCGCCAATAGTTTCTACTCTTAAAGAAGGACTTATTAAGATAAATGCACCAAAATTTACTTTTAGTAAAGAAGCGGTAAGTAAATTTGCTAAAGTAAATGAGCAAAATTATTCTCTATCAATATCTTCAGGAACAATTGAAATGAAAGATAATAAAGTTATTGTCTTGGTTGATTAAAAAATAATTTTAAATAAAGTAGAAAAGCCAAGCATTTATGTTTGGCTTTTTTTTCATATTGTCATTTGGTCAACATTATAATATTTAGCTAATCATTTATAATGTATATAACGAATTGCTTTTGCTATCCACATTTTTTAATTTTGATAATTTAGCTATTCAAAAACCAAATCATTAGATGGTATTTACTTTTTGTCAAAAATTGCAACATTTTTTAATTAAAGGCAAGGTTAAATTGTTAACTCATTATCTTCTTTAATTTTTTTTCCCATTTCAAAAACTTCCGAAAGCACAATTAGAAACAACCCTATCATTAGTAAATATAAAAATGGTCCATCTCCAATTATTATAGTTGCTTTATTATTAGAAAATGAAATTAAAAATAAGGTAAGGGAATAAATTAAAGAAGATATTATAAATACATTCCCTAATTTTTTCAAAATAATAATAGTTGATTCTTCAAATATTAATTTGGTTTGAAAACAGGAAAGCAATTTTCTAAATAAGTATAACCCATATACGTAAAGTCCCATACATATAAAACCAACAAATACAGATGTTTTACCTGTAATTGTTTTCATGTCAACATTATTGTTTAAAATTTTAATTGGAATTTTTACAATTTCAGGATTTATAAAAGCTATTACAGAACATATGATAATAAAAGGCACTCCAATTAATGAAATAATCCAAACAACATCAACAATAGTTTTTAAAGTGTTTAATTTTTTCATGATTTATTATTTTAAAATGTATACAAATATATAATAATTATTGATAAACAATAATAAAATATTAAAAAACAACTATTTTTATAAAATTTATATTCTTAAAAGTTTCTTTACATTTGTATAATATGAAATATTTTCCAAAAACATTAACACAAAAACTACAACTTCGGGAGCAAAACAATGCTTTACGAAAACTACCTATTCAAAATAATCGAATCGATTTTTCATCTAATGATTATATTGGTTTTGCAAAATCAGAAGCTATTTTCAATCAAACGCATCAGTTTTTATTAAATAATAATTTTATCGAAAATGGCGCAACTGGTTCGAGATTGATTTCAGGTAACCATCCTTTGTATGAAAGCACCGAAAATTTTATTGCTAAATTCCATCAATCTCAAACTGCATTAATCTTCAACTCTGGATATGATGCCAACATTGGATTTTTTAGTTGTGTTCCTCAAAAAGAAGATTTTATTTTGTATGACGAATTATGTCACGCTTCCATTCGTGATGGCATTCAATTATCTAAAGCAAAATCGTATAAGTTTAATCATAATGATTATGAAGATTTAGAACGATTAATCTTAAAATTTATTGACAATAAAGCTAATATATTTATTGTCACAGAATCTGTTTTTTCTATGGATGGTGATACTCCAGATTTTGAAAAAATAGTAAATCTCTCTGAAAAGTATTCTTGTTATTTGGTTGTTGATGAAGCACATGCGATAGGTGTTTTTGGAGAAAAAGGTGAAGGATTAATTCAAATCAATGATTTTCAAGATTATATTTTTGCTCGTATTGTTACCTTCGGAAAAGGATTAGGATGTCATGGTGCAGTTATTCTAGGGTCTAAAGAATTGAAAGAATATCTGGTAAATTTTGCACGCAGTTTTATATACACAACAGGTTTGTCTCCTCATGCAATTGCTACAATTTATATTGCCTATCAACAATTAGAAAATGAAGAAAAAGCGATTATCAAACTCAAAGAAAACATCATTTTATTTAACCAACAGAAACAATTGTTGGGTTTAAAACCAATTTTTGTACGAAGCAAATCTGCGATTCATTGTGCAATAATTCCAGGAAATGACAACGTAAAAAACATTGCCAATCTACTTCAAGAAAAAGGATTTGAAGTAAAAGCAATTCTTTCTCCTACCGTTCCAGAAGGTCAAGAACGATTGCGTTTTTGCCTACACAGTTACAATTCAGAAAAAGAAATTACCGAAGTATTAGCTTTGATGTGTACTTTTGTATTTTAATTTGAATTAACTAATAAAGATTTTAATAATCAAAAAAAATGAAAATTTTCATTACTGGAATATCAACAGATGTTGGCAAAACAATTGCATCTGCTATCATCACAGAATCGTTAGAAGCAGATTATTGGAAACCTATTCAAGCTGGCGATTTAGAAAATTCTGATAGTCATAAAATCATCAACTATATCTCAAATTATAAAACGGTTATTCACGAAAACAGCTATACCTTAAAAACTCCAGCAAGCCCACATTTGGCAGCAACAATTGATGGAATTACAATTGATTTAAATAATATTATTGAGCCTAAAACGAATAATCATATAATAATTGAAGGTGCTGGAGGAATATTCGTGCCTTTAAATAACAAGGATTGTATAATCGATTTAATTCAATCAGATTATACAGTAATTATAGTTTCTCAACATTATTTAGGCAGTATCAATCATACGCTATTGACAATTGAAGCGCTAAAAAACAGAAATATAATTATTGCAGGAATTATTTTTAATGGAGATGAAAATAAAGCTACAGAAGAAATAATTCTAAATAAAACAGGAGTCAAACATATTGGTAGAATATATCAAGAACCGTATTTTGACAAAAATGTCATAAAAGAATATGCCGATTTGTTTAGAGAAGCACTTTTAAAAATATAATTTCAGCAATAAAAAAATAAATGAATCTATCTGAAAGAGATCAAAAACATCTTTGGCATCCATACACTCAGCACAAAACAGCTCAATTGCCTATAGCAATAACAAAAGGGGAAGGTGCATTGTTATGGGATGAAAACAATAAAGAATATATTGATGCCATTGCTTCGTGGTGGGTCAATCCTTATGGACATTCAAATAAAATTATTGCCAATGCTATATATAAACAACTCACTACTTTAGAACATGTCTTGTTTGGTGGATTTACTCACGAACCCGCAGTTGTCTTGAGTGAAAAGTTAATGGATATATTACCTAATAATCAAAAAAAATTATTTTTCTCTGATAATGGGTCAACAGCTGTAGAAGTTGCAATAAAAGTTGCAATGCAGTATTTTTTTAATAATAACGAAAAAAAAACTACTATTATTGCTTTTGAAAATGCCTTCCACGGAGATACTTTTGCAGCAATGGCAGCAAGTGGAATTTCATTTTTTACAGAAGCTTTTAAAGGTTCAATGATAGATGTAGTTCGGATTCCGGTTCCAGTAAAAGGGCAAGAATCTATAAGTTATCAAGCATTAGAAAAAGCAATTTCAGACAAAATGGTAGCTGGATTTATTTTTGAGCCATTGGTTCAAGGTGCTGCAGGTATGATTATGTATGAACCAGAAGCATTAGACAATCTTATTCAAATTTGTAAAGATAGAAATGTTATTACAATCGCAGATGAAGTAATGACTGGTTTTGGTAAAACAGGCAAAACGTTTGCTTGTGATTTTTTACAAAACCAACCCGATATGATGTGTCTTTCAAAAGCGTTAACAGGAGGCACAATTCCTATGGCTATTACAACCTTTACCCAAGAATTATTTGATGGATTTTATAGTGACGATATTAATAAAGCTTTATTTCACGGACACACTTTTACTGCAAATCCTACAGGTTGTGCTGCTGCTTTGGCAAGTTTAGAATTGTTGCAAACTAACGAAATGCAACAAAATTTAGAGAGAATTAATCAAAGCCATTTGCAATTTCAAAAAAAGATTGAAAACCATCCAAAAGTCAAAACAACTCGTGTTTTGGGTGTTATAATTGCTATCGAATTGAAAACAGAAGCTGTTGAAACGTACTACGGTAATTTGCGAAACAAATTATATGATTTCTATATAAAAAATGGAGTAATATTAAGACCAATTGGTAGTATCATTTATATTTTACCGCCGTACATTATTACAAAAAATCAATTGGATAAAGTCTATAAAATAGTAGAACAAAGCTTTGAAATTGTCTGATTTTTCAAAAACAAATAAACAAAAGTTTGCATTCTTTGAAAAAAACTTTGCGACCTTTGCATAAAAAATAATAGACTTTGTTTCAACCTATATCAATAACAGCAATTGCTTCTATTTCTCCTTTAGGAAATAATCCTAAAACAATTTGGGAAAATTATCTTTCACCAAAACATTTTTTTATTCAAAAAGAAATAAAAAATCAAAATGCATATGTAGCTGAATTAGACAAGGAATCAAAAATTCAAATTAATGAATTAAGAAATTCTGAAGTAAAATATAAATCTTTAGACAACACAGTTCTTTATGCATTATATGTTTCTAGACAAGCAATTCAAAATGCAGGTTGGTCAAAAGGAGACGCATTCGGGATCAATATTGGATCCTCACGTGGTGCAACTCAATTATTCGAGAAACATTATAAAGAATTTTTAGAAACTGGGAAAACGCTAACATTAGCATCGCCAACAACAACATTGGGAAATATTTCATCTTGGGTAGCTCACGATTTACAAAACAGAGGTCCAGAAATATCGCACTCTATAACGTGTTCAACTGCATTACATAGTTTGTTAAATGGTGTTGCTTGGTTAAAATCGGGAATGGCCAATAAATTTCTTGTAGGAGGAAGCGAAGCGCCATTGACTGATTTTACAATTGCTCAAATGCAAGCAATGAAAATTTATGCAAAAGAAATTCAAGAATACCCTTGTAAAGCACTTGATTTTGAAAAAAAACATAACACCATGATTCTTGGTGAAGGTGCAGCAGTATGTTGTCTAGAAATAGGAAAAAAAGAAAATGCAAAAGCTATTATAGAAGGTGTAGGTTATGCCACAGAAATTTTAGAACATAATATATCCATTTCTGCCGAAGCAACTTGTTTTCAGGATTCTATGAAAATGGCATTGCAAAACACTAATTTAGAAGAGGTCGATGTTATTGTAATGCACGCACCAGGAACAAAAGCTGGAGATTTATCAGAATATAAAGCGATCCAAAATGTGTTTGGTGTTACAACTCCGTTATTAACTACAAACAAGTGGAAAATTGGGCACACATTGGGTGCTTCAGGATTATTAAGTATAGAAATGGCAATTGCAATGATGCAAAACCAAAAATTTATAGAAGTACCATTTTCTGCTAAACAAAAAACAAACAAAAAAATAAAAAAAGTATTAGTAAATGCAGTAGGATTTGGAGGAAATGCTGTTAGTATTTTACTTTCAATTTGATTCTTTTTCTAAAGCTTTAAGCTTATCATAAATCAAATTACTTTCATATCCTTTTCGAAGTAAAAAATCACAAAATTTCTTCCTCTTTTTAATAGCATTTTTTTCTGAAATAGACTGCCAATGATTTTCGGATAAAATATGAAAAAATTCTAGATATTCTTCAGTATCTATTTCTTTTAGAGCAATTAAGATATTATATTGTGAGATATTTCTTAATTTTAATTCGTTAATTATTCTGGTTTTACCCCAATTTTTAATTCTATTTTTTCCTCTCGCAAAAGCACATGCAAAACGTTCTTCGTTGAGAAAATTATTTTGAATTAAATGCACCACAACTTCATCAATTGTAACTGAATCTATTGTCATTGTTCGTAATTTTTGAATGACTTCATTATGGCATCGTTCTTGATAGGCACAATAAAACTCTAATTTTTGCTTAACTTCCTTATTTGTATTGCTTTGTATCATTAAATTTTTTTTAAGAAAGTTGTTTTTTGTTAATAATTTAGTAATGCAAAAATATTGAAATTAAGTAAATTAAGTATAAATTTGTTAGTTGAAATTTAAAAGAAGATACTTTTTTAAAAATATATATAAAACCTACAAATACCTATGTGTATATGAAAATAAAATTATTATCAATTGTTTTTGTTTTTTTTGCTTTAATTTTTAGTTCAAAAGCTCAGGTTACAATAGTATCTGATGGATTAAATAATACTACAACTTTATTTACTTTGTCTGGAACTGGAGGTGCATATTACACAGGAAATTCAGGCGCAACTGACGGAGTTGCAAATTCTCCTCTTGCTTCAGAAGGAACACATTCTAGAGGAGGAGTAAATTCAAATACAGTTTTAACTACAACATCAAACGTTGATACTAGTTTATATACAGGGGTTTCTATGACAATGCGTTTAGCTTCTTTTTCATTAGGAGGTGCAGGTAATGGTGCAGATGCAACAGATATTGTAACTGTAGAAGTAAGCCCAGACGGTGGTACAACATATTACTCTACAGTAAGAGTTTTAGGAAATTCAAATGCATTTTGGAGTTATACAACAGGAACTGGAGTTGCAACAACAGCATATGACGGCAATGCAACACCTGTTGATTTCATACCTGCTGGTGGAGGATCAAGAACGGCTGATGGATATTCAACCGTAACTGTTACGGGTTTGCCAACTTCTACGACATTAAAGTTTAGAATAACATTATTTAATAATTCCGCAAATGAACTATGGGTTATAGATGATTTTAAAGTTACAGGAACCGTAACTGGTCCATATACAGTTGTATCTGGAGATTGGAATGTTGGTTCAACATGGTCAACAGGTTCTGTTCCTGTAGCAACAGACAATGTAACTATTCTTGCAGCTCATACTGTTTATACTACTACTTCTTTAACAAGAACAGGAACCACAACAGTTAATGGAGGTTTTGAACTTAGAAACGGTGGTTATGCTTCTGGAACTAATTTTACTTATAATGCTACCACAGGTACTTTAAATTTTAATACAACTGGAGGTTATAATGTAGCAAATACAGATGTATATTGGCCAACTGGTGCTGCAAAACCATATAATGTAAATGTTTTACAAGGAGGCATAACATTAGCTTTTGATGCTTCAAGAATTGTAGATGGTTTGTTTACAACTGCCAATGGCGGTGCTTTTGGAATTGTAATTATTTCGCCAGCTTTATTAACTTTAAACGGTATTTGCAGAATAAACACAGGTGGATTTTTCCAAACTGGAGCTTCACCAATTTATGGAGCTTCATCAACATTACATTATAATTCTGGTGCAACTTTTGGGCGAGGTATAGAATGGAGCGCTTTGGGTGTTGGAACCATTGGAGTTACTCAAGGATATCCAAATAATGTGCAACTTAGCAATAATACTATTTTAAATTATACTAATGGTACACCTTTAGCCAAAGCCATAAACGGAAACTTAACTGTAGATGCAGGATCTTCCTTTTTTATGGATTATGGTTCAGTAACTGCAGGTGGATTTTTAACTGTTGCAGGAAATGTGTCTGTTGCAGGAAGTTTAAGTTTGGGATTTGCAAGTTTGGATGATTTAAAAATTGGAGGGAATTTATCATTTACTGGAGCAGGAAATTTAATCGGAAATAATAGAGCTATTTTCTTTACCAAGAATGGAACACAAACAATATCATCTGCTATTGCATTAACGATTCCTTATTTAGTGTTTCAGCCTGCTTCAGGAAGTACAACAGTGCAATTATTAAGCAATTTGACAGTTTCGGCTCCAATTGCGGGAAATGCAATTAGTTTTAGCAGTGCTGCAGATATTTTTGATGTAAATGGAAATACATTAACAATAGGAACTGCTGCAGTTGCAAATACAATTTTTGGTTCAGGAACTTTCAAAGGGAGTACTACATCAAATCTAACTTTGTTAGGAACAGGAAGTATTGGAACTTTAAGTTTCACACCAACTTTTGATAATTTAGGAACTTTTGTAATGAATCGTCAAGCAGCAATAACTGGTTGTGTGATGGGTACAACCGTTACAGTTAATACAGCACTAACATTAACAAATGGTTTAATAGACTTAGCTGCAACTACATTGACTTTGGCTTCAACTTGTAGTAATGTGTTTACAGATTCTGCAAATAGTTTTGTGATTTCTGATGTAACTGCTACTGGAAAATTAAGAAAAAATATTACTGCTACAGGAACAGTTTATCGTTTCCCAATAGGAGACAAAACAGGAACGTTAGAATGGTCTCCAGCTACTATAAACTTTACTGCAGGAACTTTTGCAACGGCTTATGTTACGGTTGCGGTTCAAGATTTTGCTGCTGCTACAGGAAAACATCCTAATTTAAACGCAACAGTTAATTTTATATCTAGATATTGGTCTGTTACTACATCAGGAACTTTTACAACTCCAACATATACATTTTCATCTGTTTATGTTGATGCTGATATAAATGGTACTGAAGCATCAAGTATTTCTAATCAATGGAATGGTAGTGTGTGGTCTAATGGTGGTGCAAGTGTTTCAGCAGCATCAAATACCTTGTCTATTGGTGGAGTAACTACATTACCAGCTACAAACGATTTTACTGCAGCTCAAAGAGATGCTGAGATTGATGTTTTTGTTGGTGCAACACCATATGCTCATTTCTCTACTTATAATTTTGGAACAATAGCAACTGGTACAAATTTAGATATTACTTTTACAGTACAAAACACGGGTCAATCATCATTAAGTTTTCTTACTGCAAGAACTATAGTTGGTGGTCCAACATATTCAGATTCACCACAACCTATGGTAATAGGCGCTTTAAGTAGTGGTTCAACAAGAACTTTTATTATTCGTTTTGCTCCTTCAGCTGTTGGTACTTTTACAGGAAGTATTTCTATTCCTAATGGAGATACTAGTGGAGGAGAAGCGCCATATGTTATTAATTTTACTGGAGTTGGAGCATCACCAAATCCAGAAATAAATATTCAAGGAGCAGGAAATAATATAAATCCAGGAAATACACCAGTAGGATTTGATAATACACTTTTTACAGGATCAGCACTTTTTGTAGCATCAGTACCTGTAAAAACTTATGATATTCAGAGTTTAGGAAACATTCCATTATTATTAACAGGTAGTTCACCTTATGTTACACTTGGAGGTGCAAATCCGGGAGATTTTGCAATTACAACTCCACCTTTGCAAAACATTCCGCAATCAACTTCTTCGGCATTTTCTATTACTTTTACCCCAACAGCTGGTGGTACTAGAACGGCTACAGTAACAGTTGGGAGTAATGATGTTAGTGAGCCAACATATACGTTTAATATAGAAGGAACCGGTCTAGCACCTGAAATAGAAGTTTACGGTAACGGAATTTCAATTGTAAACGGAAGTAGTCCAGCAAGTTCTACAAACAACACTGATTTTGGAACTGTAAATATTACTTCGGGTACTGTAGTGAGAACTTTTACAATTTTTAACACAGGTGCATTGAGTTTAACTTTATCAGCAGCAACAATAACTGGTGCAGATGCAGGAAGTTTTTCAATAACGACAGCGCCAACATCACCATTAGCAACAAGTACAAGTACAACTTTGGTAATTACTTTTGACCCTTCAACTGTTGGATTAAAAAATGCTTTAGTGACAATCCCAAATAATGATGCAAACGAAAATCCGTATACTTTTGCAATTTTAGGTAATGGAGTTAATTATATTCCGTGTGCTTTAGGACCATTAGAAAATATTGCAATTCAAGATTTTGAAGTAGTTCCGGCAACACCAACAATGACTTATACAGTAAGTCAAGAAGTTGGAGCAGGTGTTGCAGGTCCAGCTGGTGGAACTGGATATGGTTCAAGTAGAGCTGTTGTTTCTAATAAATATATTGGTGCAAGAAGTTATCAAGCGACAGGATATTCTGCGACTTCTACTACAGAAAAAAAGACAACTATAGATTTTGCAACAGTTGATGCGTCAGCATATAAAGATGTTAATCTAAATTTCAAATTAGGTGGTTACAGTACAAATACCACACAAGGACCAGATGGAGGAACCGAATTTGTTAGCGTTTACATTAGTACCAATAATGGAGCAACCTGGTCACAAGAGCTAGATTTAAAAGGAAATTCAAATTCTATATGGGATATTAATACTTCAGCAGGTACGGCTTCATTTAATTTTGATAATAATAATATAACAACAATTGTTACAGCTGTAGCAACTTCTACAAATACTGGTCCTAGAGATATAACTATAAATAATTTGCCAAATTCTACACAATTAAAAGTGAGAATAATACTTGCAGTTGATAGAACTGATGAACTATGGGTAATAGATGATGTAAAATTTCAAGGAAAAAAACAAGCTATTTCTACTTACACAAGTGGAGGTTGGGGACCAAGTGCTCCAACATCTTCTACTAAAGCAATAATAGATTGGAATTATAGTTTAGCAACACCTATAGAAGCTTGCGATTGTGAAATTAAAGCAACACGTGTTGTAAATGTTTCATCTTATTTGGAGATTCAAAGTAATTTTCTAAATAACGGTACATTGAATTTGTCAGATGATGCTAGTTTAGTTCAAGTAAATGATGCTGCAGTCAATAGCGGTTCAGGGACATTCACAATGACACGTGATGTGAGCATGAGAAAATATGATTATGTATATTGGTCTTCACCAGTTCCTAATTTTCCGGTATCAAGTATTTCACCAACAACTGCTGCCGATCATATCTGGAAATGGATTCCTACCGTTGGAGGTGATTTTGGGAATTGGACCAATACAAGTGAAAATATGATTAGGGGTAAAGGATATATTGTTAGAGGACCAAGTGGATTTACGTCAACTCCCGCAACTCATACCGCAACATTTACTGCAAGTGGAGCTTCTGGGAATTATCCGTTTAACGGAAGTGTAACAACTCCTATAGAAAGAGGTGCAAATCAAAGTGTTGCTGGATATACCAACCCTGCTAACGGAATAACTTATACACGTTTTGATGATAATTTGAATTTGGTTGGAAATCCTTTTCCTTCCTCGATAAAATCTCTTGACTTTTTAAATAATAATACAAATATTGAAGGTGCAGTTCGTATTTGGACACATGGTGCTTTACCTGCAGCAATTGTAAATCCTTTTTATG
>JAYTNO010000016.1:0-2104 GCA_043748275.1 Flavobacterium sp.
CCTTTTCTCAATTTATGCAGGAGGATTAAGATTTAGCGATGTTATCGAATTGCAATACAGTAATTTCAACGAAGAAGAACAAAGAATAAAAAAAGTAATCCGCAAAACAGGAAGATTACACCAGTTTAAAATTGGCAAAGTAGCACTTGATATTTTAAGCAAATACAAAAAAGAAGATGCCCAGGAAGATGATTTTATATTTCCAATTATAAATGACAAAGTTGGATATTATAAAAGCGAAGAAACGCGTTATTTTATTTCGTCAAGAGAAAATCATTCCGCCAATTTTCAACTCAACCGAATGGGCAAAATGATGAAATTACCTTTTTCACTTTCATTTCATTTATCAAGACATAGTTTTGCTACAAATGCTTTAAATAATGGTATGAGAATTGAGCACGTTTCTAAACTTATGGATCACACAGATATTAGCACAACGCAGATATATGCCAAAATCATTAGCGAAGAATTAGACAAAGCAGTAGACAATTATATTTTTTAGAATTCAAATAATTCTTTCAATTATTTGGTTTAAACATATAATAATCAAACGGTTATTTAATTGTTAATAACTATATTTAAAATCCTTTGTTGAAGGATTTTTTTTATTTTATACATTTACAAAGTAGAAACAAGTAATTTATAAAGCAAACAAAACGAAAAAAAGTTGAACGCTAGTTGCTAGGCAATTATACATAAGAAAACAACAAATTTTCAATCGCTTTTAATTACAATTTTATAAATAATGACAGAAAAAAACAGCAATATTACCTTTGAATTCAGAAAACACAATAATCAAATCAGCTCCTTTTCAAGAGTATTTGGCAGTGCCTTTGGCACAGTCCAAAAATCCTTTATTTGATATTATCGTTGAAGAAAAATTAACCATTCAAAACTATTGTGAGGCATTAATAAGTAAAATTTTAGAACTTCGCCAATCTGACTTCCCAGAATTTATAAATTATCAATGCACTTTGGTAAAAAATCCTTTGGTTTGGATAAACAAATTAGAAAAATCATTAGCCAATAATGAAACATTGTTTAGTTCCAAAACCGCATTAAGCCGTTACAATAAACTCTACACATTAATTGAAAAAAAACGAACTGAAATGCAATCTTTGAGAGTAAAGTCAGTTGCAGAAATAACTCCAAAAAGATTGATAAATGCAGATTCCGAAGATAGATATTTCTCTTTTTACGAAACAAAATTAAAGGTTGAAAAACTAGAAAAATTCAATGATAAAATAATTTTTTTAACCGAAGAAATCTTTGATTACGAAGAAGCTGATATTATTTCAAAAAACAAAAATTTAGACGAATACAATTTACAATGTGAAAAATTAAAAGTAAGATTGCAAACGACTAGAAAACTGCTTTTGGATATTGAAAAAGAGCAGCTTGAAAATTCTTTAAATCAAAATTCAGAAGTAAAACCAGTTTTTAAAATCCGTATAAATGGACCAATAAATATTTTAACCGATGTTTACAAACAAATGATGTATTCTTCAAAGTCTAGTGGAAAATCTTATATCAATCATTCAATTAAAGATATTACAAAATTCATTTGTGACAATCATTTAGACGAGCAAGGAAACGAACTATCGCAACACACAATCCGAACTTATTTGTCGCCAACAAGAAGTGATAAAGACCCTAATAATGATAACAAAATTAGATTATAGTCTCATTTTGTCTAAAATTAACATTTAAACTTCCTAGTATTCGTATGCTCTAGCAAACTATTTAGTCTTATAAGACTAAATAATACCTATGCGACTTTTTTTTATTTCTTCCATTTGCACCATAACATTTAAAAAACTTTAAAAATGGATGCAATTATCTTCACAAAAGACCAGTTCACGGATCTAATGAGCAAATTAGACACTATTCAATCTCAAATTTCAATCAAGGCTGACCCAAAGAAAGAAACGTTTTTGGACAATCAAGAATTCCTTTTATTGATGAAAATTTCTAAACGTACCGCACAAACCTGGAGAGACGAAGGCAAAATTTCCTTTAGCCAAGTTGGGAACAAAATCTACTACAAACTTTCTGATGTTGAAAAGCTTTTAACAGAGCATTACAACAAATCTTTTAAAGGAAG
>JAYTNO010000017.1:0-2100 GCA_043748275.1 Flavobacterium sp.
CCTACATTTATTGATTGTTTAAAATAATCCATTGAAATATAAGTCCACATGTCACGATCAAAGTCAATAAGAATTGTATTGATCCGTTTCATTACATCAAACAAAGCACATAATTGATCGTAATGTTCAATTTGCGTAGTGAATTGTTGACGCTGTAACGATAATTTTTCGAGACAAAATTTATTCGCAAAGTTAATCCAATTGATGGAAGGATATGCAATATGGTGTGCGTTGAAATTGCCGGTAGCTCCGCCAAATTTTGCAGTAAATGGAATAACTGAAAGTTGAGAAAGTTGATTTGCAATTCTCTCAATAAAAACTGTAATCTCTTTTCCTAATCGTGTTGGAGAAGCCGGTTGGCCGTGAGTTCTTGCAAGCATGGGAATATCTTTCCATTCTTCGCTGAACAACGACAACTTTTGAACCACCTCTCTTATTTTAGGAATATATAATTTAGAAACTGCATCTTTGATTGCAAGAGGAAAAGCAGTATTATTAATATCTTGAGAAGTTAATCCAAAATGAACAAACTCTTTTACTTCCGAGAAACCAAATTCCGATAATTTTTCTTTTAAAAAATATTCAAGTGCTTTGACATCGTGATTCGTAATCTTTTCTTTCTCTTTAATATTTTGAGCATCAGTCGCTGAAAAATTAGAATACAACGCACGCAATTTTTCGAAATTAGCCGGGTCTACATTTTTCAATTGTGGTAGAGGTAATTCGCAAAGTGCAATAAAATATTCCACTTCAACAAATAATCGGTACTTCATCAACGATGCCTCCGAGAAAAAAGCGGCTAAAGCAGCAGTTTGATTGCGGTAGCGTCCATCAATCGGTGAAATTGAATTTAATGCGTCGATTTCCATTCCTAAATTTATTATTAAAGCGCGAATTTAGACTTTTTTTTAATGCATTTCTTAGAATTAAAGATATCTCCGCGTCAGTAAATATTTATTTAAAACAAAATTTCAAACAATTAAGACGAAAATCTGACCAAAGAGTAACCAGAGCCTAATAGTATTAAAATAATTTAGAAAAAGAAGTCAGAAACTTTGGAGTTGCTTAAAGTTTCCATAGTTTTGCGAACGAAATGAAAGTTGCCGGACAAGAAATTAAAATATTGCATGGATCAAGAGATCTATTCTTCAAGCATGGTATTAAATCAATTACCATGGACGAGATTGCTAAGTACTTGAATATTTCTAAAAAAACAATCTACACCTTTTATAAAGACAAAAACTTATTGGTGAAATTGATGGTGAAGTCTGAGCTTGAAAATGAAATAGAAGTTTTAAAAGTGATTCGGACAACTTCTGAAAATCCAATAGAAGAAATGCTTAAAATTATGACGCATCTTCAACAATTTCTCAGACGATTTAATCCAATTATTTTTCATGATTTACAAAAGTATCACATTGGTGCTTGGGAGGAATTTAGAAGTTTTCAAGATAAGACATTGATTGGATTTGTTGAAGAGAATCTTAAAAAGGGAATTAAACTTTCACTTTATCGTAGTAAAATAAATGTAAAAATTCTGTCGCGGCTTCGGATGGCTGAAGTGAATTTTGGATTTAATCCGACTCAATTTCCTACTTCGATTTTTAACCCAGTAGAAGTTCAGACGGAAATTTTTGAACACTTTTTACATGGAATTGTTACATTGAAAGGTTTGAGTATTATTGATATGTATAAATCAAAATAAAATTCTCATTTAATTAAAATATTAACTAAAGTAAAGCGTCAACTTCATTATGAAAAAATATCTTACAGGGCTTCTACTCTTTTTTTACTTCGCCTCCTACTCCCAAGTAACCGACCAAACACTTTCGTTCAGCATTAAACAAGCAGTTGATTATGCATTTGAACATCAGATGGACGTCTTAAATGCTCAACTGGATGCAGACATTGCAAAGACACAAGCAAAAGAAATTATAGGGATGGGACTTCCTCAGATCAGTGCAAGCTTCGACATAAAAGATTATGTTGAAATCCCAACATCCTTAATTCCGGCTGATTTTTTTGGTGGTGAGCCGGGCACATATCAAGCTATTAAATTCGGGACACGCTACAATGCTACTGCCGGTGTTTCTGCTTCAC
>JAYTNO010000018.1:0-2098 GCA_043748275.1 Flavobacterium sp.
AATGGCGTTCAACCATTAGAAATAATGATAGACACCAAAAAGAAAAAAGGAGTTATGAAATCGTCTACCATTAGAAAAATGGACGAATTACAGAAAACGATAGATAGTATTCCTGAACTTTCAAAACCAGTTTCTATTGTAAATTTGGTAAAATATTCTAAACAAGCATACTACAATGGCAATCCAGAATATTATGATTTGCCAACTTCTCAAGAACAAGCTTTTATCTTGGGATATGCCAAAAACGCTACAAAAAACACAAAAGATAATTTGATGAAAAGTTATGTAGACTCAACAGGTCAATATGCTCGAATTACTACTTTTATGAAAGATATTGGCACTAAAGAAATGGCAAGAGTAGAAGGAAAACTTCACCAAAGAATAGATCAAATTTTTCCTAAAGATAGATATGATGTAAAGCTTACTGGTAAAGCTCTAGTATTTCAAAAAGGCACCACTTATTTAGTAGGCAATCTTATAGAATCTTTAATTTTTGCCATTTTATTGATTGCAGGATTAATGACTTATATGTTCCGTTCTTGGAAAATGATTTTTGCGTCTGTTGTAACCAATATTCTTCCGTTGTGTATCACTTCTGGTTTGATGGGCTATTTTGGAATTCCTTTAAAACCGTCTACAATTTTAGTTTTTAGTATCGCTTTCGGAATCTCGGTAGACAATGCTATTCAATTTATGGCAAAGTATCGTCATGATTTAATTCATAATAATGGTAAAATAAAAAAATCTGTAATTAGCGCCTTACACGAAACAGGCGTTAGTACTTTTTACACATCTATTGTTTTAATCTTCGGATTTGCTATCTTCACACTTTCTAGTTTTAGTGGCACAATTGCACTTGGAGGATTAATCTCGGTAACATTGACATTTGCAATGTTTGCCAATTTATTAGTCTTACCAGCACTTGTATTAACTACTGAAAAATGGGGAAGAAAAGGCGATTCTATTGACGAATCATCTCTAAAAATACTCCGATCACAAGTTGATGACGAAGATGATGAAGAAGATACTTTAGAAGAAAAATAAAATAATTTATATTTGTAATACAAAATAGCATCTGTTTAAAACAAAAAATTAATTTGTTGAAAATATTTTTTAATATGAAAATAGTCTTTACACTATTATTAATTGCACTCTTTTTGAGTTGTAAAAAAAATATTACAGGCGGTTATTTAAATTTTATACATGGAGAAGGGATAAAAATAAAAGAGATAACAAATTTCAAAGAAAATTATGTATCAAGAGGTTGTTATAAAATAAAAAAAGACACAGTTATATCAAATTTTGAAATTCAATCAAAATATTCATTGATGGTAATTAAATTAAAAAATGTTTCGCATAAGTACGAACTAAATTATTATTCAAACTCTAATTCTATTACTCCTGGTATTTTTTCATCCGTATTTACATCTGTACAATATGTAGATTTTTCAACATCTATATTTGAAAACAATTATAAAATCAATAATATCAGCTTAATATCTGATAAGGAAATCAGTTGTCATATTAACAATGATTCTATTAAAAGTTTTAGTATGAAATTGAACGAATATGTTATAAAAATCAATAATGATATAAATAAAGTGATAAGTGGTCAATTAGAATATTATGATTTAAAATATATAACCTCGAATATCTTGTTTTATAAAATTAAAGATGATATTTATATATTTATTATGACACCTTTAAAAAAAAGTGTCGTTATTGAAGATAGTACTCTTTATAATTTATTGTTTCCAAAGTTATAGATATAAAGGATATGAAGCCTAGTAGATCGGATATGATAAACATTCAAATATTCTGCAGCATAGAAATGTTTTCCTTTCAAAAAAAACAAAAAAACCAAATAACAAAGCAATACTCTTAAAAAAATTGAAGCTTTTTTTTATTACTATATAATTTTACTGGTATTAAGTAATGATGTTCTTCAATAGTATTTCAAACAAAAGTTTATATTTGCACTTCGATAAAAAATCTATTCTAAATTAAAATGAAACATACAAAAGTTAAAGACTTACTAAACAGCACAAGCACAATAAAGGAAATCAATGCAAAAGGTTGGGTAAGAACTTTTAGAAAC
>JAYTNO010000019.1:0-2095 GCA_043748275.1 Flavobacterium sp.
CCTGGAATGTCAGTAAATGAAACTACAGGAGAAATAAAATATAAAGGAAAACCAATTGAAACTGTAAAACTTGAAGATGATGATTTATTTGGAGGAAACTATACATTAGGTACAAAAAACATATCAGTTGATATGGTGGAGCAAGTACAAGCTATAGAAAACTATTCTTCAAATCCTCTTTTGAAAGGAATTGAAAATTCCGAAAAAGTGGCAATTAATTTAAAACTAAAAAAACAGAAAACAGATTATTCAGGTACTGCAAATTTAACAAATGGTCTGAATTCTAAAATTCTTTTTAACGATGAAGTTTCACTGCTAGGCATTTCAAAAAAAATAAAATCATTTGGGATAGGTTCCTATACTAACTTTGGTTTGGATGTTAATAATTTAAACTCATTATCACCTGATTTTAATCTAAAAGGATCTTTTGAAGATGAGTTTTATACTAAAAAATATATTCCTCAACAATCCGCAAGTACTGTCTTACCTAATTTAAGAACAAAATTTAATAATACGTTTTCTATAAATTATAATTTAATGTATAAGTTATCGCAAAGATTAAGTGTCAGAAATAATTTTACGCTTCTATATGATAAAACTAATTCATTTGAAAACTTTAGCAATAACTATTTTTTTAATAATTCCGAGTATGTCAATACTATTCAGGAAAGTAAATTTGTAAATAAATCAAATTCTTTTAAGTCAGATATGAAATTGATTTATAATTTAAATAAAAAATCTTTACTGATTACAAATTTTGTTGTTTCGAATCAAAATTTCAATTCCGACGTTTCAACCATTCAAAACAAAATAAATTATTATGAAAATAACTTAAAAACAAATGAATTTTTTTTAAAAGGAAAAATAGAATACACTGCAAAAATCTCAGAAAAAAAAGCGTTGCAGTTCTTTTCTGTTTTCACAAAAAATTATATACCTCAAAAATTATTAAATACCCCAAACAATAGTTTTATTTCAGGCACTTTTTACAACAATAGTTATCAAAAGAGTGAGTCCAATAAAGAAAGTTTTTATAATAAATTAACTTATTTAGAAAGTAGAAGAAAAAACAAACATACTTTTTCATTGGGTTATTTTTATAGTTATCAACCTTATAAATCGAGTTTATACGAAAATAAATTAATTGTTGATGGTTTTGAAAATGATTTAAATTATTACAAATCAAACCTTTTTTGCGAGTATTCCTCATCATTTAATTGGAATAATATAAAGTTTCAGCCCTATATTTCATCGAACTTTTATATTCAGAAATTAAATGAAATATTATCTTCGACAACTATTGAAGAGGCAAAATTAAAATATAACACAAAAATTTTAACAACTTATAATTTTAACAAACACAAATCTATATTTTTTGATTATTCCATTGAAAATAAAACACCAAGTGAAGATTTTCTGTTTAATAATAAAATTTTACTGAATTCAAATTCTATAAAAAACAATTTCATTTCATTAGATTTTATAAAAACTCAAAATGCTTTTTTAGGTTATAAATTTTATGAGTTGTCAAAACAATTTGGGTTTGAATTACTTTTTCAGTATGAGAAAACAGAGAACTCCTACATTTCAAATGTTATGATTAATGAAAATTTATCATCATTAACTTATTTTCAATATCCATCATCTATTGATAATAAAAAAACCGTTTTAACTATTGACAAACAAATAAGACTATTGAGGCTATATATAAAAAACACTACTAGTTTTTCTGTTAATAATTACAAAAACGCTGTTACTGATTTTATAATCCGGACTAACAAGTCTGAACAGTATAATAATTCTTTATTATTATTTAGTAATTTTAAATTTTTTATTAACTTTGAAAACCGATTAAATTATACTTTTATAAGATATAAAAGTAATTCTGTTTCCATGTCAGAAAATACAACTCTAAATAATACTTTTAAATTTATACTAAAACCGTTTGAAAATTGGATTTTTGTTTTGAGTCAAGATTATTTTATTACAAATACAAAAACAAATAAGGATTTCACTTTTATAGATTTTGATGTGAAATATCAATCAAAAAAACAAAAATGGTTAAGCTTTAATTTAACAGGCAAAAATTTATTAA
>JAYTNO010000020.1:0-2080 GCA_043748275.1 Flavobacterium sp.
ATTTTACAAACAAAAATATTTTAAAAAGGAGTTATTGTGGGACAAAAAACACATCCAAAAGGATTTAGATTAGTAACAACGCAGAAACATTTATCTGAGTGGTATAGTGATAAATTAAACTATTCAGGATTAATGGAAGAGGATTATTTTATTCGTTCAAAAGTAGAGGACTTTTTTAACGAATTTTTATCAATTTCAAAAATTGAAATTAATAGAATTAATCAAGATGTTGAAACAAAGGAATATGTGAATATAACGATTCACGCTTTGTTTCCCCGTGCAAAAGACATGTATCGTAAAGTCGCGAAATACTTTACAGAAACAACTGAAAACCCAAATGCTAAGGTTTTATCAATTTTAAATAACTCAAAAGGAAATCTTAAACGTTTTACAACTTTACTTTTAAAACGTAATGTTCGCAATTTGATTAGATTTTTGCAATTAAGAAACGAGAAAAATTACTACGTTGGGATCAAATTTATCAAAAATCCTTTTGAAGATGCAACTCTAATTGCAAAATTTATTGCTGATCAATTAGAAAAAAGAACTCCATTTCGACGTGCTGTAAAACAAACAATTAAAAAAGTTCAAAGAACAACAATGAAAGGCGTGAAAGTTCAAGTTTCAGGTCGTTTAAATGGAATTGACATCGCTCGAAGCGAATGGAAAAGGGATGGTAAAGTTCCATTACATACTTTGAAAGCAAAAATTGACTATACACATCAAAGAGCAGAAACAATTTATGGTGTAATTGGTATCAAAGTCTGGTTATTTATCGGGGAATAAAAATTAACTTAAACGAAAATAAAAAAGATGTTAAGTCCTAAACGAACAAAATATAGAAAAATGCAACGTGGTCGTTTGAAAGGAAAAGCTTGCCGCAATAATAAATTAAATCATGGCGAATACGGTATTCAGGCTTTAGAGCCTGTTTGGTTAACTTCTCGTCAAATTGAAGCAGTAAGACGTACGATTTCCCGTTATACAAAACGAACGGGTAAACTTTGGATCAAAGTGTTTCCTGACAAATCTGTTACAGCTCGTGCTGAAGAATCACGTATGGGATCAGGAAAAGGATCCGTTGAATATTGGGTTGTTGTTATTAAACCAGGAAATGTATTGTTTGAAATTACAGGTGTACCTAGAGATGTTGCGATGGAAGCACTTAGAATTGCACGCTATAAATTACCAATTAAAACAAGAATTTTAATACGTGAGGAAAATAAAATATGAGTTTACCTAAATATAAAGATGTGCTTTCTTTAACTAGTTTAGTCGAAATTGAAAAAGAAATTTTCATGTTACAAAAAAGTTTGTTTGATTTACGTATTAAAAAATCAACAAGCCAAACAGTTAAGCCTCATTTATTTATTCATGCAAAACGTCGAATTGCACAGTTAAAATTTAAGAAATCTTCTTTACTAAAATTAGAAAATTAAAAGGTCATGGTAAAAAAAGAACGAATTGGTATTGTAGTAAGTGATAAACCACAAAAGACTGTCATAGTGGCGATTCAAACGCGTTATCAACATCCGAAATACAAAAAAACTTTAGTAAAAACAAAACGCTATATGGCTCATGATGAGTTGAATACAGGTAAAGCTGGAGATCTAGTTCTTTTAGAAGAAAGTTCACCTTATAGCCGTAATAAAAAGTGGATACTAAAAGAGATTTTAAAAATCTATGAAAAATAAATTGGTTTAACTTAGAAACAAGTAAAAATTATGATCCAACCCCAAACCTATTTAACGGTTGCTGATAACACTGGAGCAAAAAAACTTATGTGTATTCGTGTTTTAGGAAACAATAGAAAATACGCAAATATCGGAGATATTATTATTGGAGTTGTAAAAGATGCTCTTCCAAATATGTCGATAAAAAGATCCAATGTTGTTCGAGCAGTAGTTGTTAGAACAAAAAGTACTGTAAAAAGAGCTGATGGTATGGCAATCCGTTTTGATGACAATGCAGCTGTAATTATTAATGCTGAGAATAATCCACGTGGAACAAGAGTCTTTGGACCTGTTGCAAGAGAAATTCGTGATAAAAAATTTACGAAAATTATATCATTAGCTAACGA
>JAYTNO010000021.1:0-5657 GCA_043748275.1 Flavobacterium sp.
TATGAACACTGGCGAAATACTTATTTATCAAAACCAAGAGGGTAATATCAAAATTGATGTTCGCTTAGAAGAAGAAACAGTTTGGTTAACCCAGGATCAAATGGCGGTACTTTTTGGTAAAGCAAAGTCAACCATCAATGAGCATATCAAAAATATTTTTGAAGAAGGAGAGCTTAACGAAGCAACATCTTTACACAAATTCGGTATTTCCGAATTTCAGCAAAAAGCACCTAATTATTACAATCTTGATGTTGTCATTTCTGTTGGCTATAGAGTAAAGTCAATACAAGGAACACAGTTTAGAATATGGGCTACACAACGACTAAAAGAGTATATTGTTAAAGGATTTGCATTGAATGATGAGCGTTTCAAATCGGGTAATTCAATGAATTATTTTAACGAGTTGCAAAGTCGCATTCGTGAAATTCGCATATCTGAAAAATTCTTTTATCAAAAAATAAAAGATATTTATACCACCAGTATTGATTATGATGCAAAAGACGAAAAAACAATAGCATTTTTTAAAGTCGTTCAAAATAAATTACTTTGGGCAATATCTCAAAATACCGCAGCCGAATTAGTATATCGAAGAGTTGATGCCAGTTTACCACTTTTAGGAATGAAATCTTATGACAAACCAAAAGCAAAATCGGTAACCAAACAAGAAGTTAGTATTGCTAAAAATTACCTTGATGAAAACGAAATAAAATTACTTGGACTATTGGTAGAGCAATATTTGGCATTTGCCGAAACTATGGCACAACAACAAACTCCTATGTATATGAAAGATTGGATTGCAAGATTAGACGGCATACTGCAACTTAACGGTAGAGAGTTACTAACACACGCTGGTAAAATAAGTCACGACCGAGCATTAAAGAAATCGTCAGCCGAGTTCGAAAAATACAAACTAACGCAAGCTGCTATTGAAAAAGAGCAAAGTTTGAAAGAAATTGAAGAAGACATTAAACGATTAAAAAAATAATGTTATGATAAACAAAGGACTAGATACAACATTCATTCATTTTGGTATTCGTAAAGACGATATGGAAATCATCAAAAAGCTTTGTGAAGAGCAAGGATTAGGCTTTGAATGGTTAGAAGAAAACATTCTTAAAGAGTTCCACAATCTTAAAATCAATAACGAAGATATTGATAGCAAAAAGATTGAAAAAATTATCGAAAAGGCTTTAAACAAAATATAAGTACTATGCTCATTACCAAAATAATTGCCAAAAACTTTAAAACCTATCGGGAACTCGATTTGGATTTAACCGTAAACGAAGAGCAGCCAATAATATTAATTGGTGGAGAAAATGGAGGTGGAAAAACTACTTTATTTCAAGCCATTTATAGTGCATTGTATGGTCTAAAAGTCAAGGACGAACAACACTTCAATAAATTACAAAACGCTGGCGAAAGGGCAAAAAATGCAAGTAATAGCAGCAACAAAATTGAATTAGAAATTCACTTTACGGGAAAAGTATTGCACAATGATTACAAATACATAATCAAGCGGTTATATACACTCAATGCACAAAATAATCCAGTTGAAGCGGTAATGCTTAATCTTAACGGAGACATTTTTAATTATGGTACAGCAACACCACACGCCGAAAGAGTAAAGAAAGAAGCCGAAGTAAATAAAATAATCAAAGCCAATCTACCTCAAGAATTAAGTAAATATTTCCTATTTGATGCAATGGAAGCAGGTAATTTGTTAAAAGACGAATACCTTAATCGTGTTATTAAAGAAAATATTGAAAACGTAATGGGTTTCAATAAATACATTCAATTAGGCAATGCAACCAATACACTAACGCAGGAATACATTGCGCAAAGTATTGAAGTGGAAGAAGAAAGAATTCAATACAAAAACCTTTTAGAAGAACATAAAAAATACCAGGATTTAATAGATGCCACTAAAGTAAAGTATGACAGAAGTTTGAGTTATTCATTGGCTCAAAAAGAATTCTATGAAAGTGCCAAAGAAGGGAAAAACTTTCAAGCAAATATCAAGGAGCAAATTCAAATTGTAGAAAGAAAGATTGAGGATATTTTAAATAAGGAAACCCTTTTTATTGACCAATCTGAAAAATTTCTTAATGATATTGAAATTCAAGTTTTCATTCCGAAGCTCATAACTATTGTTCAAAACGAAATTGAATTAATACTTTCGGAGAAAAGTCAACATATAAATAATGATTTTATAGAACCCGAACAGATTAGTTTAGTTTCAGATAAAGTATTAGAGTTCTTAAAAGAACATCATTTAATAATTGCCGAATTAACTGCTGAACAAAAAAATAAATTAGCGGATTACATTATTAAAAAATCAAGACAAAATAACAAGGATACTGAATACGAATATATTGACAAGAATGATGTCACCCATTTTGAACAGTTATTGGGTTGGTCAAGCATCAATCAATACAACACACTTGAACAGCAAAAGAGTAGTTTAGAAAAAGAATTGACTACGTTACCTAATTTGAAAATTCAGTTATTGGATTTAAGGAAAAATGATATGGGCGGTGGCGAAGAAACGATACAGAACTTTGATGCTAACGAATTAAAAATAAAAGAGTACAAGGAAGCTATCAAAAATTATCAGTCTGATATGGAGCTTTTAGACAAAAAAATTAAAAGATTTGATTTGTCTGATGATGAAGTACCAAATCCTAAATTGGAAGTGTTGAAAAAATTAGGTCCATTATTTTCTAAAATATCAAATGCTTTACTGGATAATAAAAAATCCCGTATCGAGGAAGCAATGAAAAATGATTTGAATACAACACTTGTGGTTTATGAAAATCAAATAGATCGAGTAGAGCTTTCAGAAGATTTGAGTAATCTTTCATTCAAAATTTACCACAAAGCCGGAAATGAAATCTATTTGGAAGAACTAAATGCTGCTTCAAAACAAATAATAATTCAGGTACTTTTAAAATCATTGCATTATTTTGGAGATTACAATCCACCAGTAATGATTGATACAGTTTTTGGTTATTTAGATGAAAAAAGCAGAGCTTCATTGCTCGAAAATTACTTTCCTAAATTATCCCATCAAACTATTTTATTGAGTACCGATAGTGAAATTAGAAAAAATATTGATTTGAGTAAAATTGAAAACTTTATTTCTAAAAAGTTCACGCTCGTTAGGGACAAGGAAAACCAATTGACAAAAGTAGTTGAAGGTTATTTTGAAAATTAATAATAAGAAATTATGGCAGCAATAGAAACTGGTTTAAGACAAGCGGAAGCATTAAATTCAAAAATGAATGATTTGCGAGAACGTTTAGAAAAACACATCAATTTAAAAAACTATACCGATAATCATAAAAATGTTACGCCAAAGGGTAATGCAAAACTGATGCGTATTTGTTTGATTGCAGGTTTATCCGATAATGACAAAAGAAATAAAGAAGTGCTGAATATTCAAATGTCGTCTAACAGTATTCATCCAACACTATTTACGGTTCACAATCTAAATGGAATGCTGTCATCAATGATAAAGTTGCGATACCACGATTTAGAAATAAATTGGGAAGATAACATTACAAAAAGTAAAGTGGTCAATGCGGAAATTTTCAGAGGCTTTAATATGCTGATGAAAGACGATACGTTACACGAATGGTTAAAAGTCAGTACAACAGCTTCAATAAAAGCAGGACAGATACCATTATTAAACTTGAATATTGGAAATTATGATGGAGATATTAGTGCTTATTTAGATATGAATAGCAAAAATGTAACCAACACTCAAATTCTTATTGCAGGTTCAACAGGTTCTGGAAAATCAAACCTTTTAGCAGTATTAATGAACGAAATGCGGTCATTATCGGTTGAAAGTAATTATCCTGTAAATTTTCTTTTCTTCGATTACAAAGGAGAGTTTTCAGATGTAGCTAATAATGATTGGCTGCAACATTTTGAAGTAAACCGTTCCGCTATTTTGGATCCAATGGTAGAACCTTTGCCATTTACACCATTCAAAGATTTTGTAGGCAAAACACAAAATGAAATCAATTTATATTCAACAGAATTGGCAAACGCATTATTAGCTATTGATAGTGCTAAAATCAGTGCCAATATGAGTAATAGATTATCAGAAGCTATAATAAATGGGTATAAAGACACAAAAGGAAAACCAATCAATTTTACAACTTTAATAGAAAACTACACCGATTTACAGCCACAAAACGAACGGGAGAGAATGGATAGTGTAAAATCGGTTTTAAGTCAATTAGAACGTGCTAATCTATTTTTAAACGATGATAGAATTGATTTAATTGGAAATAGTTTTATCGTAAAAATGGACAAATTCCCAAAAGAAGGTCCAATCGGAAAAGCAATAGTGTATTTCATCGTTTCAAAATTAAATTCAATCTATGAAAATCTTCCAGTTCAAGCCAATGATAAAGAAAAAGTAGAATTAAGACACTTTACTATCATAGATGAAGCCCATTATATGTTAGGATTTGACAACAAACCACTTCGTGATTTGATTGCCGTAGGTCGTAATAAAGGAATGAGTATTATTCTGGCTACTCAAAATATGGATGCTTACAAAAGCAAACACTTTGATTTCTATGCCAATGCTCAATATCCACTAATAATGAAGCAGCAATCCATTAACGATGCAGTGCTAAAAGATATGTATGGCGTAGCAGGAAACGATTTGGTTGAAATAAAACAAGCCATTGCAGGACTTCAAAAAGGAGAATTAATTATCAAAAATAACGAAGCTATTATACTAGGTTTTGGTAAAAAGTTTAAGAAAATAATGGTTAGGCATTTGATATAATCTATTACACATTCAAAATTAAAAATATCCTATGGAACCCATCAAAGACATATTAGAGCATCTAAACATTACAGACGAATGTACCACAATTGAAGCCAAAAAAGGCTCTGCAATTGACACTTCTATAATGGAAACCATTTGCGCATTTTCAAACGAACCAGGTTTAGGTGGAGGATTAATTGTGCTTGGTGTTGTAAAAGATGAAACTTCATTATTTCAAAATTATTTTGTAGAAGGAATTACAAATCCAGACAAATTACAACTAGATATTGCTTCACAAACCGCATCATTATTCAACCAACCTGTTAGACCAGATATAGAAATCGAAAAGCTAGCAAATGGTAAATTAATTTTGAAAATGTTTGTCAAAGAATTGCCCGATGGTCAAAAACCGTTGTATTTCAAAAATAAAGGATTGCCGCAAGGCGCATACAGAAGAATTGGTTCAAGTGACCAACGTTGTACTGAAGATGATTTGTTTGTTTTCTACAATAAAGAAGACAGTTTAGACAGTAGTGTTGTAAATGACACTAGCGTTGATGATATTAGTGAAGAAGCCATTTCATTATACAAAAGCTTGCGTGCCAAAGTAAATGAATATGCCGAAGAGTTAGGATATAATGATTTTGATTTATTAAGGTCTTTAGGTTGTATTAAAAAAGATAAAGACGAGTGGAAATTAACCTACACAGGATTGTTAGTTTTCGGAAAACGTCAGGCATTACGAAGATTGTTACCAATGGTTCGTATAGATTACATCCGAGTTCCAGGTAACGAATGGGTAGAAGATCCTGAAAACAGATTTACTACAATTGATATGCGTGGGCCACTTATTGAGTTGGTTCAAAGA
>JAYTNO010000022.1:0-2065 GCA_043748275.1 Flavobacterium sp.
CGTAATATTTTATTATAATTTTTATTGCACAACTCAATAAAATAATGGTGAATTAAATAAATGGCATGTTCCTGTGGTTTACTTCTAAAATTAAGCTCAGTTCTCTTAAGTTGAAGTAGTAAACATTCTTGCAAACTAGTACAACCAACGCCTGGCGGATCGCATTGTTGAATCAAAGGCAATAACTTTTCAATTTCTGCTTCTGAAATATATTTACTCTCAATAAAGCTTAAATCATTTGCAAGTATATCAAGCGGAACACGTAAATAGCCATTCTCATCTAGACTATCTACAATATCATCCAAGATTCTTTTATCTCGCTCCGAAGTTTTCAATAAATGCAATTGATCTTTAAGTTGCTCTTGGAAAGTGCTCGTTTGGATTGGACCTTGCGAAAATAATTCCTCATATGAATTACTATTTTTCCCATTGAGTTTATTATCAGGTATGCCATCATCAAAAAAATAGTCCGTCAAGTCAAAATCATTTGTTTCTGAAAATGTCTCGTCATTTTCAGAATCTTGAGCAGCACCATTCTCTAATGCTTCTTCTTCAAACCCTTCTTCCAAAGCAGGGTTTTCAATTAACTCATCTTTAATTTTTTGTTCAATCGAAATAGGATTCAATTGTATCAGACTTAACAGCTGAATTTGAAGTGGTGAAAATCTTAAAGACTCTCGTTGAGATTGGAGTTGAATTCGATCCATTTCTTTGATAGTTTAACTATTCAATCACAAATATCAAACCCAAACCAAAATTATAAACAACTATTTATTTACATCAATGCAGAAAAATAATTTTTAGAAATAAAAATAAAAAGCGAGATCCAATTTTAATCAATTTTAGTTGGAGGTTTTCTTTTCATACGATGCAGGACATACTTGATAACGCCAAGAATTTCCGGTTTTTTTTCAGTCACATAATTTGTTGCAAGATTATTTAAAATAAAAGGTACCGACTTTTTAACAGCCCATGCAGCATTTCCGGGTAAAAAACCTTTCACCAACAAGTTAATCCCAAAACGAACCGATTTCACGAGAGTGCTTTGACCATTTCTATCGAAAGCTACACTAACATTTTTGGCGATAGAAAGCATAGGTTTCAGATCGTTTTTAATAATCTGCATATCACTTTCCAAGTCAGATTGAAGAATAATTAAATTACGTTTCAGTCTTAATTTTTCAGAGGCTAGTTGATGCTTTGTATTTATTTTGATTGATCTCATGACAGTTATTTTATACCCTTTAGTTCTAATGGAATGAAGTTACGAAAAATCATGGGGGCAATCAATTAAAAAACATTAATAAAATTTTTAAGTCATAAAAACTGACTAATAATATTAGAGTATTCAATTAAATGTAAAAGATCTTTTAACAATAATTGAATATTGTTAAAAGATCCATTACCACTAAGAATTCACAACTAGTAATTAAATAGCAATTTTAGTTATGAAATACTGAAAATAAATTCGTTCAATCAGTTCGAGTGACTTGATGTTTTATTCCGCATTTTTTCAGCTGAATCTTTCATTTCGTCTACTTTCCGTTCGGCAGTTTCTCTTAAGTCTTCCATTTTACCAAAAGCCCTTTCTTTTAAGTCAGATGCTTTTCGTGCAACACCATCTTTAAAACTATTAAACTTTTCTTTTCCTTTTTCAAAATTATCGACTAAATCTTCTTTCAAGTCAGAAACTTTATGTCCAATTTTTCTCCGAGTATCACGTCCACTTGCCGGAGCAAATAAAACACCCAATGCTGCGCCGGCAACTAATCCAATTGCTAATGCGCTTATTACTTTTGTTGAATTTTCCATTTTTATAAAAAATTATAGGTTCGTATTTATATAAACAAATAGAAGAAATCGTGCCGTAAATAAAAAAACTAATATTAATGTAAGAAAAATTTGAAGCAACTGATTTGTATAAAGATAGATTGAGCTCAAATCTAAAAATAATATACTCTTGTTTCAACTCCGGGAATTAACTGCTTTAATTGGGGAAAAATTTCCCAAGTAAGTAATTTTAGTAACATATTACGTACATTTCTACCATTAATTAATTTGTGCT
>JAYTNO010000023.1:0-14187 GCA_043748275.1 Flavobacterium sp.
TAAAAAAATTGCTTTTTTTGTCGAAAATTCTTCTTGTTTAAATTTATTTTTAGATATGATATTCGTTATAAAGAGAAATCAATTTACATTTTTTCAAAGTAATTCTAATAACTCAAGAATATTTGACAATAATATAAATACCGTTGATGGGTATGATAATATGCCAAAAATTAACACTCTGATTTTAAGCGAACTTGAAAAAGAAAATTCTATTTTTATTTTTAGAGAAACTGTTAATCCTAAAGTAAAGAAACTATTGCGACAATATAAAATTCCCTTTTTTGAATGCAAACCTATTTTAGATTCGTTAAGAAACAAAGGTATCAACCCATATTATTGGGAAAGAACAAGAACAATAGGGCATTTAAATCCTATTGCACATCGTATTTTGGCTAATCATATTTCTAATATTGTTATAAATCATAAAAAATAATAATGAATGGTAGTTGCTATTAAAAAATTGGTGCGTTTGATATTCAATTTTGATTATTAATGGGTTGTTGAGTGGCGTTGTTTCTAGTATAAAAAAGTAATCTTTTTTGAGTCAAGATTACTCTTTAATTCTAATTTTTTTAACGAATAGATTTGTTTTTTAACACATCAATAAATCTTTTATTTTGTCGTATAATATTTTCTCATCTATAGGTTTTGAGATATAATCATTCATCCCAATTTCTAATGCTTTTTTTATATCGACAGTTGTTACATCTGCTGTAATGGCTATAATTGGTATATTAGAGTTCATTTTATTTCTTATATAATCTGTTGTTTCGAAACCATTCATTTCGGGCATTTGAATATCCATTAATACAATATGATAGGTGTTGTTTTGCAACATTTCGATTGCTATTTTACCATTTTCGGCAATATCACATTCAAAACCAAAATCTTCTAGAATGATTTTTATTAAAAGCTGGTTGAGCGGCAAATCCTCTGCGACCAAAACTTTGATGTTTGATAGCTTATCATGTATATTATTTTCTGATATTATTTCTATTGGCAATTCTTGATGTGTTTTTTTAAAAGTCATCATAAAACCAAATGTAGATCCTTTTCCGAATTCGCTTTTCACGTTTAACGAACCGCCTTGTTGTTCTACAAGTTGTTTTACTATTGCTAGTCCTAAACCTGTTCCTCCGTATAATCGTGAAGTTTCATCAAATGCTTGTTCGAAATTATCAAAAATGGATTTAATTTTATTTTCTGGAATTCCAATCCCAGTATCGATTAACGAAAACTCTAATGTAACTTGTTGGTTATCTTCTTCTAGTGTTTTTATAATTAATTCAATTTTACCTTTTTCGGTAAATTTTATAGCATTACTTAATAAATTCAAAATAATTTGTCGTAACCTTATGGCATCTCCTAAAAGTATTTTTGGAAGGTTGTTATCTATTACTTTTACTAACTCAACATTTTTTTTCTGGCATTTCAGCTCAAATAAATGAAAGATTTCAGAAATAGTTTCGTTTAAATCAAAAGGCTGCTCTTCAAAATTCATTTTACCAGCATTTACTTTGGCAAGATCAAGAATATCATTTATTATCACAATCAAAGCGTTTCCAGATGTTTTCACAGCATTGACAAACTCTTTTTGTTGTTTATTTAATTCTGTTTTGAGTAATACATTGGTAAAGCCAACTATGGCATTCATTGGTGTTCTAATTTCGTGGCTCATATTTGACAAAAATTGTTGTTTGGCATTTAATGCATCTTCGGCAATTTTTGTTTTAGCAATGGCATCTTTTGTGACAACAATTAGTTGGTTTTTGACTTTTACTTGTGGGGTTACATCAATTGCAATTATAGTAACTCCTACTATTGTATTATCTACATCAAGATAAGGTTGATAAACAAAATTAAAATTAAAATTTTCTAATTTATTATTTTTAAAAATAGCTACCTCAAATTCATTTCCTACAAATGGAATACCAGTTTTATAAACATTATCCATTAATTCTGGGAATTCTGTGTCTTTTAATTCTGGCAAAATTTCCAAAAATCTCCTTCCTTCAATTTCATTGCCTTTTCCCCATATTTCTTTAATGCTTTCGTTAGCAAGCGTCACTACCATTTCTTTTCCTTTTAAAATAGCAAAAGCAAATGGCGATTGCATAAGCATCATTTCGTAGCGTTTGTTGCTATCTTCAATAATTTTAGCTTCTTTTTTCTCAACTTCCATTTGAATTTCAAGATTTTTTCTTTCATTTTCTTGAAATTCTAAGGCTAGTTTACGTACAGCGGTAACGTCTATTAAGGTAAGCACAATCAACTCTTCATTTTGACTTGGTTGACTTACTCGATGTGCATTTAGTAATAGGATTTTATGTCCAACAGTATTAAAAGTATGTTCGACTTCAAAATCATGAAAACGAATGTTTTTGGGTACAATATCTTCTAGAAGCTCTCTTAAACCTGAGAAATTCCATTGATTATTTCCTAGTTTGTACAATGACACGCCAATACAATCATCTTCTGATACTTGAAATGTTTTGCAAAAAGAATTATTTGCAGATCGAATCCTAATATCTTTATCCAAAACAAGCATCGGTTCTTGAATCGTAGACATTATTGCTTCAGAATACGAATATAATTCTTCTACTTGCTGATTTCTAGCTTGCAGTTCGTGATTACTCGTGGTAAGTTCTTCGTTTGTAGATTCTATTTCCTCTTTTGATGTTTCAAGTTCTTCATTTAAACATTGCAGCTCTTCATTACTCGATACAATTTCTTCGTTCAAGCTTTGTAATTCATCATTAACAGCTTCTTGGTCATGGGTAATAGAACCCATATCTGCTCTTGCTGCTGCTAATTCTTCTTCTAGTTTTTTTATTCGTCTGTCTTTAGCACCAGAATTGATTGTTTGTGCTTTGGTTGGATTTTCTTCTATCTCAATTATTTGTTGACTTGTAAATACAACTACTAGTAATGGTTCATCGCCTTCTATTTTAATTGGAATTACTTCTATATTTGTGATTTGTAATGCATTTCCAGATTTATCACGATTCATTTCTATACCTGTTTTGACAACCGTTTTGTTGGCTTTAATGGCTTGATGAATGGCATTTCGCAATTCAAAAGTGATTTCTATATGTGCCATTTTCAAAATATTAAAACTAGCTTTACCTGATGTGTGTTGTAGGTATAATGATGTTGTTCCTCTAAATTGAAGAATCTCTAAGTCATAATTTATAATAACGCTTGCAGGAACATAGTTTTCAAGTAGTACCGAGTCGAAAGCTAAACCAACATTACCATTTGCAGAACTAGGCGTCTTTTTTATCATTGTAGTTGGATTAATATTTTTATTAGGCAATAATTCTTTTGTTTTTATTGTGTTTCTATCTGGAATTGTTTTCTGTCCAGAATAACTTTTTCGACAATAGAATTTGTGTTTTTTATTTGTTATACCAAATAAATGACCTGAAGTTCCTATTGTTTCTGATTTGCCCAGCATTAAATAGCCTCTATCATTTAGAGCATAATGAAAAGTAGCAATTGCTTTTTTCTGTGCAATTGTGTCTAAATAAATAAGTACATTACGGCAACTAATGAAATCTATTTTAGAAAATGGAGGATCGCGTAAAATATTGTGTTGAGCAAAAATACAAACATCTCGTAAGGATTTGGTAATTCTATATTTGTCTTTAGATTTTGTAAAAAATCGTTGTAATCTTTTTGGAGAAACATTTGTTAATTGTTGCATAGAATATTCTCCAATACGTGCAACATTTATTGCTTCTGTACTCAAATCTGATGCAAAAATTTGAAAAGAAAATTTATTTAAATTATTATCCTGAATTTCTAATAACAACATCGCGATTGAATAAACTTCTTCTCCTGTTGCACAAGCCGCAACCCAAATTCTTATAATCTCTTTAGTTGTTTTTGCCTCTATAATTTTTGGTAATATTGAATTTTTTAATTGTAGAAAAGCATCAGTATCCCTAAAAAATGTAGTAACATTTATTAGTAAATCTTGGTAAAGCAGATCAATTTCAGCTGTGTCTTTTAGAAGTAGTGCTGCGTATTTTTTTAATGTTTTTATTTTATGAATTAGCATTCTACGAATCATTCTTCGCTTGATTGTATTCATTTTATAATGACTAAAATCTACATTTTTTCTTTTATGTAAAAGCTGTAAAACGAGTTGTAAATCTGGATCGTTGTTCTCTATTTCTGATTCAGGTGTTTTTTTTATAGGATTTCTTCTTACTAATGGGTGTTTACTAATATTACTAATCTCTATTCCAATTTCTTTGGGAGATAAAACAAAATCTACGATACCCTCAGCAATTGCTGAATGTGGCATGCTACTAAATTTGGCTGAATCATCCTGAGCAAATGTAATTCCTCCTGCAAGTTTTATTTCTTTTAAACCACGTGTGCCATCATTTGCGCTACCTGATAATACAACACCAATAACATTTTCTTTATGTGTTTCTGCCAATGACGAAAAAAGCAAATCAATAGATAGATTCGAAGTTCTGTTTTTGGGTCTTGGTATAAGTTTTATATGCCCATCTACAACTTCAATTTCTTTATTGTACGGAATTACATATACGTTATTGGGTTTTATTTTCTCCATATCATCAATATCTTGCACCTCCATTTGTGTGGTTTTTGACAATAATGACGGCAGAATACTTTTATGATCGGGACTTAAATGTTGTACATAAATAAAGGCCATACCTGTAGTTGGCGAGAGATTTTTTAATAAAAGTGTTATTGCTTCAAGACCACCAGCCGAAGCTCCAATGGCTACTACTGTAAAACTATGCTTATCCGCATCACTTTCTTGAATTAGTAGTAATTCTGCTTTAACATTCTCTTTTTCAGAATTGTGATTTGGCTTAATTATGTCTGTTTTCAGATTGATTAACGAAGCTTTTTGGATAGGAGATGATTTCATTTTCGCAGCAATTTATTTAGGAAAATTGTAAATCAATTTAAAATTGCCGTGATAACAAATGTCAATTGTAAACAAATATAGTCAAACTCAAACACATTAACTATAAAAGAATCAATTAGATTAAGTAAACTTTTATAGGTAAAAACAAAAAAGCTTCCTTAAAAAGAAAGCTTTCTATTAAATTATAATAAACAGTAGTGTTTATAAATCAAAACCTAAATTAACACCCAATTTGGTAGCGATTATTTTTGTGATTCTTTGTTTTAATTCAGGTATTTTGATGCTTTCTATTACTTCGTTAGAAAAGGCATACATCAACAATGCTTTTGCTTCTTTTTTCGGAATACCGCGTTGTTGCATATAAAACATTGCTGTTTCGTCTAATTGTCCTATAGTACAACCATGTGAACATTTTACATCATCAGCAAAAATTTCTAATTGTGGTTTGGCATTGATGGTTGCTTTATCTCCAATCAAAATGTTGTTGTTTTGCTGAAAAGCATCCGTTTTTTGGGCTTTTCTTTCTACATAAATTTTTCCGTTAAAAACTCCTGTAGAATTGTCTGCTAATATTGTTTTGTAGTTTTGATGACTTTCACAATTTGGTGTTGCATGGTTGACCAAGGTATAATGATCTACCTGTTGCTTATCTCCAATTATGGTAATTCCTTTTAAAGTCGATTCGATATGCTCGCCTAAATGATAGAAATTCAAGTTGTTTCTTGTGATGTTTCCTCCAAAAGAAAAAGTATGTACAGCAACATTACTTTGCTGTTTTTGAGAAATATAGGTATTATCAATCAAGTTGGCCGATTGCAAATCATTTTGAATTTTATAATAATCAATAATGGCGCGTTTTTGTGCAAAAATCTCGGTAACCGAATTGGTTAAAACTGGATTTTGGTTCAGACTTTGATGTCTTTCTATAATTTGGACGTGTGAATTTTCTCCAACAACAACCAAATTTCTTGGTTGTACCATCAAAGCATCTTCTTTTCCTGTAGAAAAATAGATGATTTCAATAGGTTTTTCGACCACTTTGCTTTTAGGAATGTTGATATAAGCACCTTCGTTTGCAAAAGCAGTGTTTAATGTGGTTAAACTCTCATCTTTACTTGCAATATTATTAAAGTATTCATCAATAATCATCTTGTATTTTGGTTTGTTTAATGCCGATGACATTAGGCAAACATCCAATCCGTCGTGAGTTGTTGAGGATAAAAAAGATGAAAATTTTCCGTCTACAAAAATTACTTTATAAGTATCTATTTCGTGCAAAAAGTATTTTTTTACTTCTGCAAATTCTATTGCATTTTCGTGTTTTGGAAATACAGAATAATCATTTTTTAGAATAGCATTTAGCGATGTATATTTCCAAGATTCTTCTTTTTTGGTAGGAAAACCTTTGTTTTCGAAGTTTTTTATAGCAGAGGTACGAAGATCGTGTAACTGCGAAGTCACATCGATTTGTTCTTCGAATGCCATAAAAGATGATATTAATTTTTCTTTCAATTCCATTTTTTTGTCTTAAAGTTAAAAGTCAAAAGTCATAAAGACTCTGAACTTTCAACAATTTCGGTATTAAAGGTAATAGGTTTAAAGAATTTAGACTGAAAGTGAAACACACTTTACAACTTTAGACTTTATGATTTTTGTGTTAAATATTTTATAAAACCACTTAACAGTTTTGATATTTCTGTAATCGATTCTATAAGTTCTTCAAATTCTTGTTTTGAAATGTAATTTAAGTCAAATGCCAAATATAATTGTGATCTAACTTCTCCTGCTGATGCTTTTGCCACATAAAGAAAATAAATAAACTCTTTATCTGTATTTCTTTCAAAACCTTCAGCAATATTTGAAGATATTGATAATGAAGCTCTTCTAATTTGCTTAATAAAATCAAAATCTTTTTTAAAATTTGAATTTTCAGTAATTTGATAAATTTGTTTATTAAACATTCTTGATTTCTGCCAAGAATTAATTTCTTCAAATGATTTGAATTTCCCCATCTTTCGACTTTATGACTTTCAACTTTCGACTATTTCATTTTTAATCCAATCGTATCCTTTTTCTTCTAGTTCGTAGGCCAATTCTTTTCCGCCCGATTTCACAATTTTTCCATCCATTAAAACGTGAACAAAATCTGGAATAATATAATCTAATAATCGTTGGTAATGCGTAATTACTAATACTGCATTGTTTTCGTTTTTTAATTTATTGACACCATTTGCCACAATTCGAAGAGCATCAATATCTAAACCAGAATCGGTCTCATCAAGGATAGCAATTTTAGGTTCAAGCATTGCCATTTGAAAAATCTCATTACGTTTTTTTTCACCACCAGAAAAACCTTCGTTTAACGATCGTGATAAAAACTTACGATCTATTTCTAATAATTCTGATTTTTCACGAATTAGTTTCAACATTTCGTTAGCAGGCATTTCTTCTTTTCCGTTGGCTTTTCGACTTTCATTGATAGCCGTTTTCATAAAGTTGGTAACAGAAACTCCTGGAATTTCAACTGGATATTGAAACGATAAGAAAACGCCTTTGTGAGCTCTTTCTTCTGGTGCCAATTCTGATATGTCTTCTCCTTCTAAAAGAATTTCGCCTTCGGTAACAGTATAATTTTCATTTCCCGCAACAATAGAAGCCAAAGTGCTTTTTCCTGCGCCATTTGGCCCCATAATTGCGTGAATTTCTCCAGCATTGATTTCAAGGTTGATTCCTTTTAATATTTCTTTGTCTTCGATTGAAGCGTGTAAATTTTTTATTGATAACATTTGTTTATTGGTTTATTCGTAATGTCCTTTTAATGACAAAATATCTAATATTTCAATTGTATTTTCTTCTGTAACTTTGTAAATTATTCTATTTTCTTGATTAATTCTTCTTGACCATTTTCCTGAAAGTTGGTGTTTCAATTGTTCTGGTTTTCCAATTCCTTCAAAAGGATGCAACTGAATATCATCAATCAAAGCAGTTATTTTATTCATAATTGCTTTATTACCAGATTTTTTCCAAAATTCTCTATCTTTTTGAGCCTTTTCTGAAAAGATTACTTCCACAAATCTTCTAGTTTTATTTTTACTCCTTTACCATCTTTTATACTTTGTTCTGCATCCAAAATTTCTTTAACAAATTCTGGATTGTATGGTTTTTCTTCTTCAATAATTTCAAAACCAAGCGATTTTGCAAGTGATTTTAACACTGGAAAATCTTTTTTCTTAACGTTTTTTAAAATTAATTCCATTACAATTGTATTTAATATTGTTTTTCAAATCTATAAAAAATTATCCTACGCTTCCTTCAAGAGAAATTTCCAATAATTTCTGAGCTTCAACAGCAAACTCCATAGGTAATTTATTCAACACATCTTTACTGAAACCGTTTACGATTAGTGCTATTGCTTTTTCAGTTGGAATTCCGCGTTGGTTGCAATAGAACACTTGGTCTTCCCCGATTTTAGAAGTTGTGGCTTCGTGCTCGATTATAGCCGATGAATTTTTACTTTCGATATAAGGAAATGTATGTGCACCACAATTATTTCCCATTAATAAAGAGTCGCATTGCGAGAAGTTACGCGCATTATCTGCATTGACGCTTATTCGAACCAAACCACGATAACTATTTTGTGATTTTCCTGCAGAAATTCCTTTTGAAATAATGGTTGATTTGGTGTTTTTGCCCAAATGAATCATTTTTGTTCCCGTATCTGCTTGTTGAAAATTGTTCGTTACTGCTATTGAATAAAATTCTCCAATAGAATTATCACCTTTCAGTATAACTGAAGGATATTTCCAAGTAATTGCAGAACCTGTTTCGACTTGTGTCCAAGAGATTTTGGCGCTTTTCTCGCAGATTCCTCTTTTGGTTACAAAATTAAAAACACCACCAATACCTTCTTTATTTCCTGGATACCAATTCTGAACTGTCGAATATTTGATTTCTGAATTGTCCAAAGCAATTAATTCAACAACCGCTGCGTGCAATTGATTTTCATCACGACTTGGTGCTGTACAACCTTCTAAATATGACACATAACTTCCTTCGTCAGCGATAAGAAGTGTTCTTTCGAATTGACCTGTTCCAGCTTGATTGATTCTGAAATAAGTTGATAATTCCATTGGACAACGAACTCCTTTTGGGATATAACAGAAACTTCCATCAGAAAAAACAGCCGAATTTAAAGCCGCATAAAAGTTGTCTCTTTGTGGTACAACAGTTCCTAAATATTTCTGAACAAGTTCTGGATATTCTCTAATAGCTTCAGAAATTGGACAAAAAATAATTCCTTTTTCAGATAATGTTTTCTTGAAAGTGGTTGCCACCGAAACTGAATCTACAACAATATCCATAGCGACATTGTTCATCATTTTTTGTTCGTCGATTGAGATTCCTAACTTTTTGTACATGGCCAAAAGTTCTGGATCTACATCATCTAATGTTTTGTTTGGATCTACTTGTTTTGGAGCAGAGTAATAAGATATTGCTTGAAAATCTGGTTTTTCATAATGCACATTTGCCCATTCTGGTTCTACCATTTCTTGCCAAGCACGAAAGGCTTCAATGCGCCAATCGGTCATCCATTTTGGTTCTTCTTTTTTTAAAGAAATAGCACGAACAATATCTTCATTTAAACCAATAGGGAACGTTTCAGATTCAATATCAGTATAAAAACCATATTCGTATTCTTTATTTTCTAGTTCGATTTTTAAATCGTCCTCAGTGTATTTTGACATATTTTTTTTAGTCTTAATTTTTTAAATCAAAATCATATAGTCACTTATAAGTCTTTCGACTTAATGACTTTCGAAATTTGACTATAGTGAGAATGATTCTCCACAACCACAAGTTCTTGATGCATTCGGATTGTTAAATACAAATCCTTTTCCGTTTAATCCACCCGAAAACTCCAAAATTGTTCCTGCCAAATACAAGAATGATTTTTTTTCGACGGCAATTTTAACATTATTAACTTCAAAAACTTTATCGTTTTCTCCGATTTCTTTGTCAAACTTTAATTCGTAGGACAAACCTGAACATCCTCCAGATTTTACACCTACTCTAACATAATCTTTTGATGCATCAAAACCATCGTCATTCATCATATCGACGATTTTTTTACTTGCTGAATCCGATACTTGTATCATAGCTTATTTTGATTTTGTCTAAATAAAGAGCAAAGTTACTACAATTATCTATTTTTTCAACAAGCATTTGCATTTTTATAACTAATGTTGGGATAGAAAAAATTGATTTTAACACTATCCAAACCAATCGATTTAGTAAATTGCAATCGATTTTAAATCTTTACAAAAATGAAATTATATCCTATTGAAGCTGGAAATTTCAAATTAGATGGCGGCGCAATGTTTGGTGTTGTGCCGAAAACCATTTGGAACAGAACCAATCCTTCTGACGAAAATAATATGATTGATATTGCTGCAAGATGTCTTTTGATTGAAGATGGCAACAGATTAATACTGATTGATACTGGTATGGGAAACAAGCAATCAGATAAGTTTTTTGGTTATTATTCGCTTTGGGGAAGTCATTCGCTTGATAAATCGTTGGCAAAATATGATTTTACAAGAGATGATGTAACCGATGTTTTTATGACCCACTTACATTTTGACCATTGTGGCGGAAGTGTGCAATGGAATGCAGCTAAAACAGGTTATGAAGTTGCTTTTAAAAACGCGAAATTCTGGACCAATGAAGATCATTGGGAATGGGCAACCAAACCAAACGCTAGAGAAAAAGCATCATTTCTTCACGAAAATATTATCCCAATGCAAGAAAGCGGGCAGTTGAATTTTATTAAAAGACCAGAGGGTGATTTCAATTCAAATTCAGAATTAGGTTTTGGAATTTTTTATGTAGATGGTCATACCGATAAAATGATGATACCTCACATTCAATATCAAGATAAAACAATTGTTTTCTGTGCCGATTTGATTCCAACCGCAGGTCATTTACCATTGCCCTACATTATGGGATATGACACTAGACCATTACTGACAATGCCCGAAAAAGCAACGTTTTTAAACAATGCAGCAGAAAAAAATTATTATTTATTTTTGGAACATGATGCTCATAATGAAATTATAACAGTTGAAATGACCGAAAAAGGAATTCGTCTAAAAGATGTTTTCAAGGCTGATGAAATCTTAAAATAGCGTTAACAATACTGTTATATCATACAAAAAATATAATTTAGTAGCCTTAAAATTAATCTAACACATTAAAAATGAAAATAAAAAACTCCTTTTATATTGCTTCGTTTATAGCATTAGCAATAACAGGTTGCGGTTCAACAGCATCAATGGTTGCTACTGATCCAGCAAAAATTGATAAATTACCACTTAAGATAAGTCCAATTAAAGAATCTGATTTAAAAAGATGGAGTAATTTGGATTTGGAGAAAGATACAATTCCAGGAATGAGTGTAGACAAAGCATATACCGAATTATTAAAAGGAAAAAAAGGTGTAAAAGTTATTGTTGGAGTTGTAGACTCTGGTGTAGATGTTGATCACGAAGATTTAAAATCTGTAATCTGGACTAATACTAAAGAAATTCCTGGTAATAAAATTGATGATGACAAAAACGGTTATGTTGATGACATTCACGGATGGAACTTTTTAGGAAATTCTAACTTTGAGAATTTAGAATTAACTAGAATTGTAAAAAAAGGAGATGATGGCTCACAAATATATAAAGATGCTAAAGCCGATCTTGAAAAAGCTAAAGCAGAATTGGCACCACAAAAACAACAAGTAGATATGTTACTTGCTGCAGATAAAGCCGTTAGAGCATATTTGAAAAAAGATAATTTTACACTTGAAGATGTAAAAGCGATGCAGCCTACAGATGCCACTTTGCAACAATATAAAGCAATGTTTACTCAAATTTTGGCAACATCTCCTAAACCAGAATTCGACAAACAAATAAAAGAATATCAAGATTATGTTTACAATCAGTTAAATTATAATCTGAACACAGAATTTGATGGAAGAAAAGCAGTTGGTGATAATCCAGATGATTTCAATGACAGAAATTACGGAACCAATGTAGTTATTGCTCCAGATAAAGAAGAATCATTACACGGTACACACGTTGCTGGAATTATTGCGGCAGTTCGCGGAAACAACAAAGGTGGTGATGGAATTGCAAAAAACACAGAAATTCTAGTTGTACGAGCTGTGCCAAATGGTGATGAATATGACAAAGATATTGCTTTAGGAATTCGTTATGCGGTAGACAATGGTGCTAAAGTTATAAACGGAAGTTTTGGTAAAAGCTATTCTCCTCACAAACAATGGGTTTATGATGCGATAAAATATGCCGAAAGCAAAGATGTCTTGATTGTTCATGCGGCAGGAAATGATGGTCACGATATTGATTTATCTCAATATAAAAATTTTCCTAATGATTCAGATGATAACAAAACTGAATATGCAAGTAACTTCCTAACCATAGGAGCTTTAAGTACAACTTATGGTTCTGGTATTGTTGCCAATTTTTCAAATTATGGAAGTTTTAATGTTGATGTTTTTGCGCCAGGAATGAAAATTTATTCTACAGCTCCAAACAACAAATATGTATATGAGCAAGGAACTTCTATGGCATCTCCTAATGCTGCAGGAGTTGCTGCAATCATACGTTCATATTATCCTTCATTAACCGCAAGTCAAGTAAAACAAATTTTGATGGATTCTGGAACTCCAATTACCACAGTTGTAACTTTGGGTGAAGCGGAAGATAAAAGACCTTTTACAAATGCTTCAAAATCAGGGAAAATTGTAAATGCTTATAATGCATTATTAATGGCAGAAAAAATGACCAAAAAAAAATAATACAACATTAATTACTAAATGGAAGAATGAGAGTTCTTCCATTTTTTATATCTTTTTGTTATGAAAAAAATATTTCTACTCAGTTTGTTTTCTTTAGGTTTAAATACTGTATTTGCTCAATCTAACACTTATTGGCAACAAAAAGTAGCCTATAAAATGAACGTAACCGTTGATGCAAAAAACTATCTCTACAAAGGCAATCAAGAATTGGTTTATACCAATAATTCACCTGATACTTTGCGTCGCGTTTTTTATCATTTGTATAACAATGCTTTTCAACCTGGAAGCGAGATGGATATTCGTTTGCAAAATATTGTTGATCCAGATGGCAGAATGATCAATAAAACAAAAACTTCAGACGGAAAGGAAATAAAAGAAAGTAGAATTTCTAAACTGAAACCAAACGAAATTGGATATTTAAAAATTTCAAATTTCAAACAAGATGGTGTTTTATCAAATGCCAAAGAAGTAGGAACAATATTAGAAGTTACTTTGGCAAAACCTCTTTTACCAAATTCCTCAACAATATTAACCTTAGATTTTGATGGACAAGTTCCAGTTCAAATTCGTCGTTCAGGAAGAAACAATGTTGAAGGAGTTGAATTTTCTATGGCACAATGGTTTCCAAAAATGGCCGAATTTGATTTTGAAGGTTGGCATGCTGATCCTTATATTGCTAGAGAATTTCACGGAGTTTGGGGAGATTTTGATGTTAATATTACCATTGACAAAGAGTATGTTCTTGGTGGAAGTGGTTATTTGCAAAACAAAAACGAAATTGGACACGGATATCAAGACAATGGTATAAAAGTAAAAATTCCAAACAAACAAAAAACGCTAACATGGCATTTTATTGCTCCAATGGTTCATGATTTTACTTTTGCAGCAGATAAAAATTATATTCACGATGTGGTCAAAACAGATTTTGGCACCACACTTCATTTTTTATACAAAAACAATCCAAAAATAATAGACAATTGGAAAAAAGCAGAGCCAGAAACAGCACGTTTAATGGCTTTTTACAACAAAACTGTTGGTAAATATCCTTATGAACAATATTCTGTAATTCAAGGTGGTGATGGCGGTATGGAATATGCCATGTGCACTCTTATTCTTGGAGAAGGAACTTATGATGGTTTAATAGGAGTTATTGCTCACGAAATGGCACATTCTTGGTTTCAACACGTTTTAGCATCAAACGAAAGCAAGCATAGTTGGATGGATGAAGGTTTTACATCATTTTTAGAAGATTTGGGTATGAATGAAATTGCCGAGAAAAAAGTGGACAATCCTCATGAAGGTTCTTATAATGGCTATTATTATATGGTTGGTAAAGGCAAAGAACTTCCACAATCAACACATTCAGATCGATATGATATCAATCAGGTTTATAGTATTTCTTCGTACAGTA
>JAYTNO010000024.1:0-5639 GCA_043748275.1 Flavobacterium sp.
CCTTTTTTATTTTCTAAAAGTTACATTTTCGATAAATCTTAATGCTTAATTCTTTTATCTTAATACTTCTTCGTAATTTTAAACCTTATTAAGAAATGAATTATGAGTAAGAAGCCAAAAAAGTTTGGAAAAAATGAGAAAACATTCTCAGAAAGAATATTAAAAATATTATCACAAAACGCCAATAAACCATTCAATTATAAACAAATAGCTGCTGTTTTAGAACTCGATGATACCAAAAGTAGAAACGAAATTATTAAAGATTTAAAAATTCTAGCAGCTCAAAAAGTTATTATAGAATCAGAACCAGGAAAATATCTTGTTAAAGCCGTAAGTCAAGATTATTATGAAGGAACGATTGATATGACTTCTCGAAAAACAGCTTATTTTATTTGTGAGGATTTTGAAGAAGATGTTTTCATCCCTACAAACAACCTCAATCACGCTTTAGATAAAGATAAAGTAAAAGTTTATGTCTACAACCGTCGTAACGGAAAGCGTCCAGAAGGTGAAGTTATAGAGGTTCTAGAAAGAAGTAAAACAGAATTTGTAGGTGTTATTGACATTCAAAAGAATTTTGCTTTTGTTTCTACAGCCAATGCCAAAATGTACACCGATATTTTTATTCCAAAAGATAAATATAACGGTGCCGAACAAGGTGATGTTGTGGTGGTAAAAATTGAAGATTGGCCAAAGAAAGCCGATTCGCCATTTGGTTCAGTCATAAAAGTTTTAGGAAAACCAGGAGAACATGATACTGAAATTCACGCTATTCTTGCTGAATATGGTTTACCTTATGATTTCCCTGTGGAAGTGGAAGTTTTTGCACAAAAATTAGATACAGCTATTCATCCGGAAGAAATTGCAAAACGTCGTGATATGCGCGATACGTTGACGTATACCATTGATCCAAAAGATGCTAAAGATTTTGATGATGCTTTGTCTTTCAAAAAATTAGAAAACGGAAATTATGAAATAGGAATTCACATTGCCGATGTTTCGCATTATTTACAAGAAGGAACCATTTTAGATGATGAAGCATACAACCGAGGAACTTCGGTTTATTTAGTAGATAGAGTGGTGCCGATGTTGCCTGAAGTTTTATCCAATTTTGCTTGTTCGCTTCGTCCGAATGAAGAAAAATATACGTTTTCTGCTATTTTCGAAATCGATCATAAAGCCACTGTTTTAAATCAATGGTTTGGTAGAACAGTAATCAATTCTGATCAACGTTTTTCTTATGAAGAAGCACAGGTTATTATAGAAACCAAAACGGCTACAATTCCAGCTGAAATTTCGTTAACTGGAAAAGAATATAAAGCTTCCGATGAAATTACTGAAGCGACTTTAAAATTAGATGAATTAGCTAAAATTCTCCGAAGAAACAGAATGAATAATGGTGCGATTTCTTTTGATAAAGTGGAAGTAAAATTCAATTTAGATGAAAACGGCGAACCAGAAGGTGTTTATTTCAAAGTATCAAAAGATGCTAATCATTTGATAGAAGAATTTATGCTTCTTGCCAATAGAAAAGTAGCTGAATATATCGGAAAACAAAAGAAAACATTTGTGTATAGAATTCACGATGAACCTAATGAAGACAAGCTTTTTGCAATGCAAGCACTCATCTCTAAATTTGGTTACAAAATAGATTTACGTGACAAAAAAGACATTTCTAAATCATTAAATCAGTTAATGGCTGATGTAAATGGCAAAAAAGAACAAAACCTAATAGATACTTTAGCGATAAGAAGTATGAGTAAAGCCAAATATTCTACAGAAAATATTGGTCACTACGGATTAGCATTTGATTATTACAGCCACTTTACCTCTCCTATTCGTCGTTATCCAGATGTTATGGTGCATCGTTTGTTGCAATATTATTTAGATGGAGGAAAATCTGCCGATGCTGAATTGTATGAAGAAAAATGTGTACATTCTTCAAATATGGAAGGATTAGCAACCAATGCAGAACGTGATTCTATCAAGTATATGCAAGTAAAATATATGCAAGATCACAAAGATCAAGAATTTATTGGTGTTATTTCTGGCGTAACCGAATGGGGAATTTATGTAGAAATTATTGAAAATAAATGCGAAGGAATGTGTAGAATTCGTGAAATCCGTTATGATTATTACACTTTCGACGAAAAGCAATATGCTCTAGTAGGCGCTACAACACAAAGTATTTTGCAATTGGGCGATGAAGTAATTGTCAAAGTAAAAAATGCCGATTTGGTAAAAAAACAATTAGATTTTAATTTTATCAGAAGAAATAATTAGCAATAATTGCTTATTTTTGAAACTCAAGACAAAACACACTATAAATGATTGAAGACATTATTACCGGAATTCCGTTGGGAATTTTTTTAAGTTTTTTAATTGGACCTGTTTTTTTTGTACTCCTAGAAACCAGTGCCGTCAAAGGGTTTAGAGCTGCGTTTGTTTTTGATTTAGGTGTGGTTTTGGCAGATATTCTATTTATTTCTGTTGCTTATTTCAGTAGTTATCGCTTGATACAAAGCATAAAAAACGATCCTGCAATTTTTATTTTTGGAGGTATACTTATGTTGAGTTACGGAATTATATCGTTTATAAAACTAAAAAAAATTAACAAAGAAGACGAGGAAGAAATTGCCGAAGTTCTTCAAAAAAAGGATTACTTGAGTTTGTTTATAAAAGGATTTTTACTCAATTTTATCAATGTTGGCGTGTTACTTTTTTGGTTTATGATTCTTATTACTATAGGACCAAAACTAGAATTGGAAACCTCAAGAATGATTACTTTTTTTACCTCAGTAATTGTAACCTATTTACTTGTAGATGTTGGTAAAATACTATTGGCCAAAAAGTTAAAAAACCAAATGACTCCAGTAAATGTATTGAAAATCAAAAAAATAATAAGTATTCTTTTAATTTTATTCGGACTCACCTTAATGTTTCAAGGTTGGTTTCCTAGTGACCAAAAAATGGTTAAAAAAGCATTGGAGAAAATTGAGTAATAATTATTCAATTAAAAATAAAAAAATAAAAAATAAAATACTATTTTTGCAATCCAATAAATAATTGGCGTCGTGGCCGAGCGGCTAGGCTGGGCTCTGCAAAAGCTCCTACTCCGGTTCGAATCCGGACGATGCCTCAAAAACCTTCAAAGTAATTTGAAGGTTTTTTTTTAATTTTTATAAAAAATTAGGTAAACAAAAAGTTCGAATCCGGTTAATAAGCCAAACCTTCAATGCAATTTGAAGTTTTTTTTAATTTTTATAAAAAATTAGATAAACCAAAAGTTCGAATCCGGGAAATAAGTCAAACCTTCAATGCAATTTGAAATTTTTTTAATTTTTATAAAAAATTAGATAAACCAAAAGTTCAAATCCGGGAAATAAACCAAACCTTCAATGCAATTTGAAGTTTTTTAACTATTAAAAAAATTTAGGTAAACAAAAATTCATAATTCATAATTTTCAATTCCTAATTTTTTTAATTTCTATACTCTTCCATTTCAATGGTAACCGCTTCAACATCACCACCAATAGGAGGATTTAATTTTGAAACACTTAGTGTTATTCTTGAAACCGAAGGAATTTCTCTAAAGATGCGAGTGATAATTCTATGAGCAACATGTTCTAATAAATGCGATCTAATAGCCATTTCTTCTACCACAATTTTATTCAAAAGCACATAATCTACTGTATCTGCAAGATGATCTGATATTGAAGATTTTCGCAAATCGGTTTTAATTTCTAGGCTTACAATATAATCAGATCCAATTTTTCCTTCTTCAACCAAACATCCGTGATAAGAGAAAGTTCTTATATTTTTGAGTTTTATAGTTCCCATTTTTTAAATAAGGTTATAATGTTTATAAAGGTTATAATGTTTGGATATTAAAAGCGACTAAACTTTCTAAACTCTTTTCATATCTTTGCTAAAATTAAACAAAATTATGTCAACCGAAGAGAAATCACTTCATTTTATAGAACAAATTATAGAAGACAGTTTAACAAGCGGTTTTCCTCAAGAGAAATTGCGTTTTCGTTTTCCACCTGAACCAAATGGATATTTACATATTGGTCACGCCAAAGCTATTTGCCTTAATTTTGGTTTAGGATTAAAGTATAATGCACCAGTAAATTTACGTTTTGACGATACAAATCCAGCAAAAGAAGAGCAAGAATATGTTGATGCCATCAAAGAAGATTTGCTTTGGTTAGGGTTTAATTGGGCCGAAGAACGTTATGCATCGGATTATTTTCAGCAATTGTATGATTGGGCAATCGGTATGATTAAAAATGGAAAAGCTTATGTAGATTCTCAATCTTCCGAAGATATGGCAACCCAAAAAGGAACACCAACGCAATCAGGAGTTGATGGACCATTTCGTAATCGTTCTGTTGAAGAAAATTTAACTTTGTTTGAAGCAATGAAAAACGGTGATTTTCCAGAAGGAAGCCACGTTTTAAGAGCTAAAATTGATATGACCTCTAAGAATATGTTGATGCGTGATCCTTTGATGTACAGAGTTTTGCATCGTCATCATCACAGAACTGGAAACGATTGGAAAATCTATCCAATGTATGATTATGCACACGGAGAAAGTGATTATATTGAACAAATTTCGCACTCTATTTGTACATTAGAATTTGTAATGCATCGCGAATTATACAACTGGTTTTTAGATCAGATTTACACTGAACTTGATCCATTGTCTACTACCACAAAAGTACGTCCAAATCAATATGAGTTTGCTCGTTTGAATTTGAATTATACGGTTATGAGTAAACGAAAACTATTGCAACTTGTTGAAGAAAAGGTTGTTAACGGTTGGGATGATCCAAGAATGCCTACCATTTCGGGTTTACGTCGTCGAGGTTATACTGCAAAATCTATCCGTAATTTCTGTGAAACTATTGGTGTTGCAAAACGAGAAAATGTAATTGATGTTTCACTTTTGGAGTTTTGTTTACGTGAAGATTTAAACAAAACTGCACCAAGAGTGATGGCCGTTTTAGATCCTGTGAAGTTGGTAATTACCAATTATCCTGAAGGAAAAGAAGAGTGGTTGGAAGCTGAAAATAATCAAGAAGATGAAAGCGCAGGTTTCAGAAAAGTTCCTTTTTCAAGAGAATTATACATAGAAAGAGAAGACTTTTTGGAAGTTGCTCCAGCTAAATTTTTCAGATTAAGTATCGGAAACGAAGTACGTCTTAAAAATGGTTATATTATTAAAGGTGAAAGTGTTACCAAAGATGCAAACGGAATTATTACAGAAATTCAAGTAACCTATGATGAAGATTCGCGTTCTGGAAGTGGAAGTGAAGCTAGTCAAAGAAAAGTTGCCGGAACATTGCATTGGGTTTCTATTTCACACGCTATTGAAGCCGAAGTTCGTTTGTATGACCGATTGTTTATTGATGAAGCACCAGATGCTCACAAGGAGAAAAACTTCTTAGAATTTATGAATAAATCATCGTTAGAAATCGTAAAAGGATTTGTAGAACCAAGTTTAGCCAATGTAAAACCAAATGATAAATTTCAGTTTCAAAGATTGGGTTATTTTAATGTTGATAAACATTCAACGGCTTCAAAACTAGTCTTTAACAAAACGGTTGGACTAAAAGATGCTTGGGAAGAAAAGG
>JAYTNO010000025.1:0-2050 GCA_043748275.1 Flavobacterium sp.
GCGGGTTATTATGCTCAATTTAGGAAAGATGAAGCGGTTGATATTTCTTTTACAAAATATCACGACAGTATAGATAATTCGATTTACAATATCGTTCAACCTAAAATTGACCAATTGTATTTGGGTTGGACTGAATCAGGTGAATGGATTGCCTATACAGTTGATGTTTTAGAGACGGGGAATTATAAAATTGGTGCGATGTACACCTCAAATCGGGGCGGTTCTGTCCGTTTTGTTGTGGAGAATGCAGATGCTACGGCATTGATGGAAATACCCAGTACATTTAACGAAAAAGAGCCAATCGCTTGGCGTAACTGGCATCATTGGAATTATGTTGATTCCTTAGCCGTGATTCATCTCAAAAAAGGAAAGCGGATTTTGAAACTTGAAATTGCTAAACAGGGTAATTTTAATTTTGATTATTTCAATTTTGTCAAAGTCAAGGGAAAATAATCGCCAACCAGAATCAATAGGGATTCCGACAGTCGAGATAATATCCCCGCTGGTGCAGGATTTCCCTTAAACAATCCACACAACTCCCCATGAAAAACGGACTCGCTCCCACGGCAGTCTCTAAATGCGTGTGTCTATTATGTGGTCTCTTTGACCACAAAAATCATCTGATACTGAGGGGGTCAAAACAATCCCATATCGCTCCGCTCAATTCTTTTTTTTAACTTCGCAAAGCCGCCGCACGTTAGGCGTCATTGTAAAGCACCACTCTACAATCAGACATTTCAAACAAAAATTTAAGGCAAAAGAAAAATAATTATAAAAAAATTGCGAAACCGAAAAGTTGCACATATATTTGCAACTGATTAGTTTCATAAATGAATTTTAAGACAAAATGAGAAGAGATATTTTTCAGGCTATTGCCGACCCAACAAGACGGGCTATCATCGCCTTAATTGCGTTACAGGCAATGACACCGAATACTATTGCCGAAAACTTCAACACAACCCGACAAGCGGTTTCAAAACACCTTCGGATTTTGACAGAGTGCCAATTAGTGAAGCAAGAACAACAAGGAAGAGAAATTTACTATTCCCTTGATATTGAAAAAATGAAAGAAATGGACAATTGGTTAGCCCAATTCAGGAAAATTTGGGAAACTCGATTTAATCAACTTGACATAGTATTATCAACAATTAAAAAACAGAAAAAATGAAAAATGATTCGCTATTTGATTTTACCGTTGACAAAACGACAAAAACGGTATTCTTCAACAGAGAATTTGCTGCCGACCTTTCACTTGTATGGGATGCTTTTACCAAACAAGAAATTCTTGACCAATGGTGGGCACCTAAACCTTGGAAATCAAAAACAAAATTTATGAATTTTGAAGTTGGCGGACGAAGATTTTATGCTATGGTAAGCCCAGAAGGACAAGAGCGTTGGTCAATTCAGAAATTTACTTCCATTACTCCAAAAACCAATTTCAAAATGTCGAATTCTTTTGCAGACAAAGATGAAAACCCTGAATTGCCAGGTTCTGATTGGGATATGAATTTCAGTGAACAAAACGGAAAGACAAAAGTCAGTATTACTATTTACAATGAATCCCTTGCCCGCTTAGAAAAGATGATTGAAATGGGCTTCAAGGAAGGAATTATTATGACAATGAAAAATTTGGAAGAATTATTGGCAACTTTATCGCAAAAATGATTACCGTTTTCAAAACGTCTACCCGCTGACCCCGCCACCGCCGCCACCTGCAAAAAAGGATTGATTTAGTATTATTGAGATTTAAAAGCTAAGATAAAACCTTTAACTTTACAATAAAAATAGGATATGGTATCATTAACAGAATTATTGCCTAATAAAATTTATTATTTACATACCCCTCAATTTGAAGTAGCACCCCTCTGCCGTATAGCTTCACAATTAACAAATCTTATTGTTCATGCTGAAAATCCCGATAAAGATTTATTGGTTAATTTATTTTTTGATATTTAATGCGAATATTGGGTTAAAAAGCAGAAGTAAGAAGTAAAGTAAATATCAATAACTTTGTAGTGACCAAACCATAAAGAATTGATAATGAAAGAGA
>JAYTNO010000026.1:0-14125 GCA_043748275.1 Flavobacterium sp.
ATTAATCACGCCATCATTAGACGAAATGGTTTATTTGGCTAAAGAATTAGATAAATTAAACATCAAAATTCCTATTATGATTGGTGGCGCAACAACTTCTCGAGCGCATACAGCAGTGAAAATCGCACCCGAATATAAGCAAACAGTTGTTCACGTAAACGATGCTTCTAGAGCAGTTACAGTAGCGAGTAATCTTTTGCAAAACGATACCAAAGAAGGTTACGTAAAAGCCATTCGCGAAGAATATGACAAATTGCGTGACGGATATTTGAATAGAAGTAGAGATAAAAATTTCCATAGTATAGAGGATGCTCGTAAGAATAAATTGCAACTCAATTGGAATAATTTTAATCCAAAGAAGCCAAATTTCATAGGAGTTCAAAAAATTGAAGTTGCACTTTCTGAATTGGTAGATTTTATAGATTGGACGCCATTTTTTAATTCGTGGGAATTATTTGGAAAATATCCTGCAATTCTAACCGATGAAATTGTTGGCGAACAAGCATCATCATTATTTGAAGATGCTCAAAAAATGTTGCAAAAAATAGTTTCAGAAAAATGGCTTGATGCCAAAGGAATTCTCGGAATTTTTCCAGCAAATACAATCAATGATGATGATATTCAAGTTTATGATGAAAATGGAAAAGAAATTGCAAAATTTCTAACCCTAAGACAACAATCCCAAAAAACGGTTGGCGCACCAAACATTGCATTATCTGATTTTGTTGCTCCAAAAGATAATGAGAAACAAGATTATATAGGTTGTTTTTGTGTAACCACTGGTTTTGGAGTTGACGAAAAAGCATCCCAATTTGAGAAGGAATTAGATGATTATAATTCAATAATGATAAAAGCTTTGGCAGATAGATTTGCGGAAGCATTTGCCGAATATTTACATTTAAAAGTCCGTAAGGAAATTTGGGGTTATGCATCCAATGAGAATTTATCCAATCAAGATTTAATTGCCGAAGAATACAAAGGAATTCGTCCAGCACCAGGTTATCCTGCTTGTCCAGACCATTTAGAGAAACCAACCATTTTCAAATTATTAAATGTTGAACAAGAAATAGGAGTGACTCTAACCGAAAGTATGGCAATGTGGCCAGCATCATCTGTTTCTGGATATTATTTCGGAAATCCAGAAAGCAAGTATTTTGGACTCGGAAAAATAAAAGAAGATCAAGTAATAGATTATGCCAAACGTAGAGGAATTTCCAACGAAATGGCAACAAAATGGCTTTCGCCGAATATAGCAGATTAAGAACAGTCATACTGTCAAAATTCATAAAGTCTTAACGGACTTTAGACATTAAGACATTACGACATTACGACATAAAAAATGAAAGTAACCCAACATATAGAAAACGCCAACGGAAAACCATTATTTTCTTTTGAAATTCTTCCGCCACTAAAAGGGCAAAATATTCAATCTATTTTTGATAGCATAGATCCATTAATGGAATTTAACCCACCATTTATTGATGTAACCTACCATCGTGAAGAGTACGAATTTAAAGAATTACCAAGTGGTTTGTTGCAAAAAAAGATTGTAAAAAAACGTCCTGGAACAGTTGGAATTTGTGCTGGAATTCAGAATAAATACGATGTAGATGCCATTCCGCATATACTTTGTGGAGGTTTTACAAAAGAAGATACCGAGAATTTATTAATAGATTTAGATTTTCTAGGCATCAATAATGTAGTTGCACTTCGTGGTGATGCTTTGAAGAATGAAACCTATTTCAAACCCGAAAAAGAGGGTAATGAATATGCAACCGATTTGGTTTTACAAATCAACAATTTAAACAACGGAATTTACCTCGATGAAGATTTACAAAACTCATCGTGTACCAATTTTTGTATTGGAGTTGCAGGTTATCCTGAAAAACATATGGAAGCACCAAGTTTGGACAGTGACATTCATTTTTTAAAACAAAAAATAAAAAATGGTGCCGATTATATCATTACTCAAATGTTTTTTGACAATAAAAAATTCTTTGATTATGTTGCCAAATGTCGCGCCGCAGGAATAACAGTGCCCATTATTCCCGGGTTGAAACCTATTGCAACTAAAAAACAACTTAATTTAATTCCGCATCGTTTTTCATTAGAAATTCCAGACGATTTGATTATGGCAGTAGTAAAAGCAAAAGATAATGATGCAGTAAAACAAATAGGAATTGAATGGTGTACACAACAAAGTAAGGAATTGGTTGCCGCAGGAATACCCGTTTTGCATTATTATTCTATGGGAAAAGCAGAAAATATCAAGGCAATTGCAAAAGAGATTTTCTAGAATATTTTAAATTTTTCATTTTATCATACAATCAAAAACTTTGTAATAAAATGCTATATTTGACGCTTTTAAAACTCTAAAATGAGAAAGATTTATTATCTTTTTATTTGGTTCACAATTTCAGTAAGCGCTCAGGATTTTAAAGATTCCAATACGTTAGAGATTTCTTATTTAAGAGGAAATGTTTTGCCACATACACCAGATTTACATCATCTGAGCGGACATCCAGAAGGAGTGATGATCAATTTTTTGAAACAAACTCACGGTACAAAAGAATGGCAAAAAGCGTATGATTTTCCTGATTATGGAGGTTATTTTTTATACCAACGTTTTGATAATGAATATTTAGGAGAAAATTATTCGGTTGGAGCACTTTATAATTTTTATTTCTTGCATCGAAATTTACAACTTAAAGTTTGTCAAGGAATAACCTATATTTCAAAACCTTACGATAAAATTACCAATAGCAAAAACAAAGCTTTTGGGTCTACAATTATGCCCAATGTAAATTTTGGGTTGAGTTTTAAAAAAGAAAATTTTATAGATAAATTCGGACTTCAAGCCGGAATACTTTTTACCCATTACTCCAATGGAAGGTCGAAATCACCCAATAGTGGTTTGAATACTTATCTCTTGAACCTTGGTGTTAATTATGATTTTGATGGAAAAAGTCAAAACAATAAAGACACAATTTCTAACGTAAAACGATTTACAGAACCTTTAAAATATAATATTGTTTTTAGAACTGGTGTCAATGAGAGCCCAATAATAGGAAGTGGTCAGTGCCCTTTTTATCATATTGGTTTTTATGTAGACAAACGCATAAATCGCAAAAGTGCATTACAATTAGGTACAGAACTTTTTTTAACCACATCGTTTAAAGATTTTATCAAATTTAAATCGATAGCCTATCCAGAAAAAAATATTGACCCCAATACAGATTATAAAAGAGTTGGACTATTTGTAGGACACGAACTTTTTGTAAATAGAATTTCATTAGAAGCACAAGTTGGGTATTATATTTATGAACCTTTCAAAAACGATATTTCAATTTATGATAGAATTGGAATGAAATATTATGTTTCAAAAAAAGTTTCCGTTGGGTTTATGGTAAAAACACATGTTTTTTTAGCTGAAGCTTTAGAATTTGGAGTTGGTGTACGATTATAAGATTATGAAAATGAAAAAATTAATATGTTTTTTTGGTTTGTTTATTATTTTTATTTCTTGTGAAAAACCAAGTGAATGTATCGAATCTACGGGCAAAACCATAATAAAAGATATTGCAGTTACTGCATTTAACAGAGTTGAGGTTTTTCAAGGAATTGAAGTTGTAATTACCCAAGGGTCAGAATATAAAGTAGAGATTGAAACTGGCGAAAATTTGATAGGAAATATAGAAGTAACTCAAACGGGTTCTGTTTTGAAACTAATAGACAATTCAACCTGCAATTGGGTAAGGCAATATGGACAAACAAAAGTAAATATAACAGCGCCAAATATCGAAGAAATTTATTCAAAATCAGATAGAAATATTCGTTCAAACGGAACTTTGTCTTATCCTATATTGCGATTATTTTCTTTAGATAAAGATGGTGACGGTAAAGATGGTGCAGGAACAAGTGATTTTATTCTCAATCTCAACACTTCAGAATTAGATATTCAAACCAATACAGTTTCAAGATTTTTTATCTCGGGCGAGACAAATGTTGCTAATTTTAATTTTTATGCTGGAGATCCAAGAATTGAAGCACAAAATTTGTCTGCTCAAAATATTACAATTTATCATCGTGGATCAAATGATATGATTGTAAAACCTATTCAAAATGTTTCAGGAAAATTGTTAAGTACAGGAAATGTAATTTTAAAAAACAATCCTACATCAAATACCTTAACGGCATATTATAAAGGGCACGTAGTTTTTAATTAAATATTAGAAAATATTATTCTTTGGTGATTTCTCTAAATAACGTTTCTAGATTTTTATTTTTCTGATTGAGTTGTAATGTCTTTAATCCGTTATCGTGAGCAAAGTCAAATACGGCTGGACGCATATCGGTTTCAGACAAAAAAGTTAATTCCCAAACCAAACCTTGAGAGTTTTTATATGCTTTCAAATGCGGGATTTTAGCAATAGTTTCTTCGGTAACTTTAAGGTCAAATTCTACTTCAATCACTTGTTCTTTATTGGCAGAAATCAGATTGTCTAATTTTTTATCGGTAACTATTTTTCCGTTATTGATAATAATTACTCTATCACAAATTGCTTCAACTTCTTGCATAATATGAGTAGAAAGAAAAACAGTTTTGTCGGCTCCAACATTTTTAATCAAATTTCTTATTTCAGTAAGTTGATTTGGGTCTAAACCAGTTGTTGGTTCGTCTAAAATTAAAACATCAGGATTATGAAGCAAAGCGGTTGCCAAACCTACACGTTGACGATATCCTTTTGAGAGTTGACTAATTTTTTTATGACTTTCAGAAGACAATCCGGTTAATAGAATCACTTCTTCAATTCGGGATTTAGCAACTTTATAAACATCAGCATTAAAAGCCAAATACTCTCGAACATATAAATCGAGATATAATGGGTTATGTTCTGGTAAATAGCCAATAGATTGTTGCACTTCTTTCTGATTTTCATTAACATCAAAACCATTTACAGACGCAGTACCTTGATCAGCTTTGATATAAGTGGTCAATATCTTCATTAATGTTGATTTTCCTGCGCCATTCGGACCCAAAAAACCAACAATTTCCCCTTTTTTAATAGAAAAAGAAACATTGTCTAATGCTTTTTGCGCACCATAACTTTTGGAAATATTTTTAACTTCTATTGACATAACTGGATATTTGAAGCAAATGTAAGCAGAAAAATATTTTTTTTCTAAATTTTGTTTTAAGGATATTTCTTATAATTTTTTTTGAAAGAATAAACGGTATAATTATTGTTAAATACTAGTAAATATAAAACAATATAAACATGAAAAAAACACTTATTATTTTTGCTTTAGCTTTGGTAAGCTTCGCAAATGCTCAAAAAGGTACTGTATTAGTTACAGGAAATTTTAGTTATTCTTCTCAAAAAGTAAAGTATAACAATACTGTACAACAAAACCAGTATGAAAATTTTAGTATTTCTCCAAAAATAGGATATCAATTTAATGATAACTGGACAGTTGGTGGGGAATTTTCTTTTTTTAAAAATTATAATGAATATTTTTATAATAGTTCCTATTTAAATAATTCATATGATCAAAAAGGGTTTTCGGTTGGAGCATTTATGCGTTATTCTAAACCTTTAAACGAAACTTTTTCATTTTATACAGATTTAGGCATAGGGATTCATAAAATAAAAGAAAATCGATTAAATTATGATGGATTTCAATATTATAATACTTTAAGTAAAGGAAATGGTTTTTACACTAGTATTACACCAGCTTTATTTATAAACATCAAAAAAGGATTTGGACTTAATTTTAATATTGGAGGATTAAGTTATGGTACTATAAATTATGATAATAATGGTGGAGACCATAAAAATTTCAATGTAAATTTTGGTCAAACAATTAGTATTGGAGTTTCTAAAAATTTCTAATTACGAAATCGTTACCGTAACTTTTTATTTTTATTTTGTAAAACCTAACCTTTAATTTTCTACATTAGCAAAACATAAAAACAAAATGAATATAAAATTCACAACATATTATAGCTATTTCTTTTATTTCTTCTTTGGACAGAAAAAGGGATTGGTATTGTGTTATGTAAAAAAGTAAATTATATAAAAACATAAATAGTAAATCCCGATGTAAATCGGGATTTTTTTTTATTCTTAATTAAGTTGAGAATCTTTTGAATAAAACAAAATTAATGAAAGATAAAATTGCCATACAAGGAATCAAAGGTTCGTTTCACCATCAAGTAGCATTAGAATATTTTCAAGAAAATGTTTTGGTTGATGAGTGTTTGTCGTTTGAAGCAGTTGTTGATAGTTTATTGAGCAATCAATCTCAGTTGGCAGTTATGGCAATCGAAAATTCTATTGCGGGTTCAATCATTCCTAATTATGCTTTGATAGATAAGAATAATTTGAACATTATTGGCGAATATTATCTTGATATTATTCAGAATTTAATGGTGTTGAATGGGCAGAAAATGGAAGAAATACAAGAAGTTCATTCGCATCCAATGGCATTATTGCAATGTATGGATTTTTTAAAAAAGCATCCACATATAAAATTGGTTGAAGACAAAGATACTGCCGAAACAGCTCGTAGAATTCATCAAAATCAATTAAATAAAATCGCTGCAATAGGCAGCAAAGTAGCTGCAGAAATGTATGGTTTAAATATAATTGCACCCGAAATTCAAACAGTAAACAACAATATGACTCGTTTTTTTATCATCAGTAAAGAAGAAAGTCAAGTGCCAAAAGAGCACATAAATAAAGCTTCTTTGAAATTTGAATTAGATGATACTCCAGGAAGTTTAGCAACAGTTTTGAACATTATGACCAATTGTAAACTCAACTTAACCAAAATTCAATCAATGCCCATTATAGAAACACCTTTTCAATATTCGTTTTTTGTAGATGTGGTTTTTGACAAATACAAACATTATGAAAAAGCTAGTAAGATTTTAGAAATAATGACCAGTCATTTCAAGGTTTTAGGAGAATACAAGAATAAAAAGCAATAACAAAAATCAAATAAAGTTACAATAACAAAGTTAAAAATTGATTTTTGACATTGCAATTGACATTGAAACAAATGATACAAACAGCAAAAAGATTAGACAGTGTTCAAGAATACTACTTCTCTAGAAAATTGAAAGAAGTAAGACAGCTTATGTCTGAAGGAAAACCTATCATTAATATGGGAATCGGTAGTCCAGATTTGGCTCCACATTCATCAGTTATAGAAGCTATCCAAAACGCAATGTTTGACAAAAAAGCGCACGAATATCAGAGTTATCAAGGTTTGCCAGAATTGCGTCAAGGTTTTGCAGATTTTTATAAAAACAATTTCGATGTAATATTAAATCCAGCTAGTGAAATTCTTCCTTTAATGGGTTCAAAAGAAGGAATTATGCATATTTCTTTGGCTTTTTTAAATGAAGGTGATGAAGTTTTAATTCCCAATCCAGGTTATCCAACCTATGCTTCGGTGACAGAATTGGTTCAAGCAAAAGCAGTTTTTTATGATTTGAAAGAAGATAATAATTGGCAACCCGATTTTGAAAAATTAGAAAAACAAGACTTAACAAAAGTGAAGTTAATGTGGGTTTCGTATCCTCATATGCCTACTGGTGCCAATGCAACTTTAGATTTGTATCAAAAGTTAATTGATTTTGGAAAAAAGCACAACATTTTAATAATAAACGACAATCCGTATAGCTTTGTTTTAAACGAAAATCCATTGTCTATTTTTCAAATACAGGGTTCAAAAGAAATAGCTTTAGAGCTAAATTCTTTAAGCAAAACATTTAATATGGCTGGTTGGCGAGTTGGTATGGTTTCTGGAAATGCAACTTTGATTGATGCTGTTTTAAAAGTAAAAAGCAATATGGATTCAGGTATGTTCTACGGAATTCAAAAAGGAGCTATCGCTGCATTAAAACTAGGAGAAGCTTGGTTTGAAAGTCAGAATAAAATTTACTCAAGAAGAAGAAATTTAATTTTTCTATTGGCCAAAAAAATGGAGTGTACTTTCGATAAAAATGCAGTAGGAATGTTTGTTTGGGCAAAATTACCTGCGGGAATTCAATCAGAAGAATTTATAGATAAATTATTATATGAAAAGCATATTTTTCTTACACCAGGAACCATTTTTGGTAACAATGGAGAAGGGTTTATTCGATTTTCATTGTGTGTGAAAGAAGAAGAAATAGAAAAAGCGATTGCAAGAATTACAAATTAAAAATTATGAATTACGAAGTTGAAATTTAAAACTTTCAACTTTAAAACTTTCGACTTTATGACTAAAATATTTATAATAGGAATAGGATTAATAGGAGGTTCAATGGCGTTAGACATAAAATCAATTTATGATGATGTCACAATTTTTGGTATTGATGCTAATGAAAATCATCTAAATGAAGCATTAATTCTTGGCATTATTGATCAAAAAGCAACCTATGACGATTTAATTAACGCAGATTTAGTAATCGTTTCAGTGCCTGTTGATGTGGGTTTAGTAATTTTACCTGAAATTTTGAATAAAATAGGAGAACAAACGTTGGTTTTTGATGTAGGATCAACCAAATCACCTATTTGTGTAATTATAGAAAATCATCCTAAAAGAAGAAATTTTCTACCTTGTCATCCTATTGCTGGAACCGAATTTTCCGGACCAAAAGCAGCTATAAAAGGACTGTTTGAAGGCAAAACAAATATTATTTGTGAAGTTGAAAAAACAACCTTCAAGTTGCAAGAAAAAGCAATGGATTTGTTTAAGAAATTAGGAATGCGAATTCGATATATGGACCCAAAATCGCATGACAAACACATTGCTTATGTCTCACATTTATCACACATAAGCTCTTTTATGTTGGGTAAAACAGTCATAGAAAAAGAAAAAGACGAACAAGATATTTTTGACATGGCAGGTTCAGGATTTGAAAGCACGGTTCGTTTAGCCAAAAGTTCCCCAGCAATGTGGACACCCATTTTTAAACAAAATAAAAAACAAGTTGTCAAATCGTTACAAGAATATATTCAGAATCTAACTCATTTCAAAGAATTGCTAGAAAATGATAATTTTGAAGAAGTCTTCAACGAAATGCAGAATACAAATAGAATTAAAGAGATATTAAAATAGTCGAAAGCCGAATGTCGAAAGCCAAATGATAAAACATAGACTTTATAACTTTCAACTTTATGACTTTAAAACTAAAATATGGAAAACAATAAAGAAATGAGAACGTGGTTAAATGATTTTAATCTAACTCACCCACTAGTAATTGCTGGACCTTGTAGTGCAGAAACCGAAGAACAGGTATTGAAAATAGCACACGAATTAAAAAATTCTGATGTGTCCATTTTCCGAGCTGGTATTTGGAAACCAAGAACACGTCCTGGAGGATTTGAAGGTGTTGGAGCCATAGGACTTAAATGGTTGCAAAAGGCTAAAGCCGAAACAGGTTTGCTAATGGCTACCGAAGTTGCCAATGCAGCACATGTAAAATTGGCACTCGAACACGATATAGATGTTTTGTGGATTGGAGCTAGAACTACAGTAAATCCTTTTGCGGTTCAAGAAATTGCCGACGCGTTGCAAAATACAGATAAAATTGTCTTAGTAAAAAATCCTGTAAACCCAGATTTAGCTTTATGGATTGGTGGTGTAGAACGATTGTATAATGCTGGTATCAAAAAATTAGGTGTCATTCACAGAGGTTTTTCGACTTATGAGAAAACAAAATACAGAAACATTCCAGAATGGCAAATTGCAATTGAATTACAAAGTAAGTTTCCGGATTTGCCTTTAATTTGTGATCCTTCGCATATTACCGGAAGAAGAGATATGATTCAAGAAGTTTCGCAACAAGCACTAGATTTGAATTATGATGGGTTAATTATAGAAACACATACTGATCCAGATAATGCTTGGAGTGATGCAGCACAACAAGTGACGCCAACGGTTTTAAAACAAATATTTGAAGATTTAAAAGTAAAAAAACCAACAACCGAAGAAGCCGATTTTAATACAGAAATGATAAAACTTCGCGCCAATATTGACATTGCTGATGCAAAATTATTAGAGCTTTTAGGAAACCGAATGAAAGTTGCCGAACAAATTGGTGCCTTGAAAAAAGCCAAAAATGTGGCCGTTTTGCAAAACAAACGATGGAATGAAATATTAGGAAAAATGATTCTCGATGGAGAACAAAAAGGCTTGAGCGAAGAGTTTATTCTAAAATTATTCAAAGCAATTCACCAAGAAAGCATTAGTCATCAGGAAAAAATTATTAATTCATAAATATTTTAAATATTGAATTTTAAATTTTAAATGTTGAATAAATCGTAATTTTGCAATCATAATTCATAATTTGAAATTTATTTTGACAGGACTCGTTTATAAATCTACAGGAAGTTGGTACACTGTAAAATCAGAACAAGGAGATTTTATGGAATGCCGTATCAAAGGAAAATTCCGTATCAAAGGTATAAAAAGTACCAACCCAATTGCGGTAGGTGATGTGGTAGATTATGAACTTGACCAAACTTCTGATACAGTTACTGGAACCATTCATCATATTCACGACAGAAAAAACTATATCGTTCGTAAATCGGTAAATCTGTCGCATCAAATGCATATTATTGCATCCAATCTTGATTATGTTTTTCTGTTAATTACTATCAATAATCCGCCGACAACCTTTAATTTTATCGACCGTTTTTTAGTCACTGCAGAAGCTTATGGTATCGAATCAATTCTAGTTTTTAATAAAATAGATACATTAGATGATGCTACATTAGATGAACAATTGTATATGCAACACATCTATGAAGAAATTGGCTATAAATGTTTGCGAATTTCATCTACTCAAGGAAAAGGCATCGAGGAATTAAAAGAAATCATGAAAGGAAAAACCACTATGTTTTCTGGGCATTCTGGTGTTGGAAAATCAACTTTGGTAAATGCATTAGAACCAAGTTTACATCTCAAAACCAAAACTATTTCTGAGCAAAGTATGCAAGGACAACATACCACAACTTTTGCCGAAATGTATGATTTGTCTTTTGGCGCCAAAATAATTGACACACCAGGAATCAAAGGTTTCGGGATTGTTGATATGGAAAAAGATGAAATTAGCGGCTATTTTCCAGAATTTTTTAAACTCAAAGAACACTGTAAATTCAATAATTGTTTGCACAAAGACGAGCCACATTGCGCCATCAAAAAAGCATTAGAAGAAGATAAAATTTCGTGGACACGCTACAATAGTTATTTGAAAATAGTAGAAGGCGATGAAGATCATTTTCGTACTGATATTTATAATGATGACCGAATTGCAAGTGACGAAACAAGAAATAAAAATTAACAATTTTGAGAGCTATAATTCAAAGAGTCTCACAAGCATCTGTCACTGTTGAAAATAAAATATTAGCAGCAATCAATTCAGGATTGTTGGTTTTAATTGGAATTGAAGATGCAGATTCTCAAGAAGATAGTGCTTGGTTGACTTCTAAAATTGCTAATCTTCGTATTTTTGGAGATGAAAATGGCGTGATGAATCTTTCAGTAAAAGAAATTAAGGGAGATATAATTGTTGTTTCGCAATTTACCCTTCATGCATCAACCAAAAAAGGCAATCGTCCTTCTTATATCAAAGCGGCAAAACCAGAAAAGGCAATTCCACTTTATGAAGATTTTATTCAAAAAATGGAGTTTGAAATAGGCAAAAAAATACACACTGGTGTTTTTGGTGCCGATATGAAAGTTTCATTATTAAATGATGGTCCAGTTACAATTTCAATAGACACAAAAAATAAAGAGTAAATGTTAATTTTTTCTAAAAATTTTTATATTTTTGAGAAAACTATACGCCATGAAAAGGATTCTTTATACTTTTTTTTTACTCCTTATTACTCCTACACTATTTTCTCAAAAAGAACAATTTCCTACAGCAACAATTTCGGATAGTTTAAAACAAAATGCCAATGCAGTCGTGCGATTGTTACAAACTGATATTACGATAACTTCACAACGTAATATGACAATAACTACAAAAAGAGTAGTTACAATTCTGAACGAAAAAGGGCTTTCTGCAATTGATGCGATGGAGCATTATGACAATAAAACGAGTGTAAAATCAATTGAAGCAACAGTTTACGATAGTTTCGGAAATGAAATCAAGCGTATCAAGCGAAAAGATTTTAGAGACCAAAGTATGATAAGTGGCAGTACACTTTTTTCAGACAGTAGATTTATTTTTTTAGATTATACTCCAACTCAATATCCGTTTACTATTTTTTATGAATCTGAAAAAAACACTTCAAACACAGCAATTATTCCAACTTGGATGCCGTTGAATGATTATTTTTTAAGTATCGAAAAAACCATTTTGAATGTTACATTTCCTCAAAATTTAGGTTTTAAGAAAAAAGAAATCAATTTCAATAATTTTCAAATAAAGAAATTGATTGATTCGCAGACACAAATTTCATATTCGGGGAACAATTTTATGGCTCAAAAAATAGAAGAGTTTAACACCGAAAAAACCAATATTTTACCTAAATTGATGATGGGATTAGAAGTTTTTAACCTTGAAGGTGTTGACGGAACAGCAAAAAACTGGAAAGAATATGGGAGATGGTTTTATGACAATATATTATCAAATACAACTGAACTACCAGCAGAAACAAAAACTAAAATTTTGGCATTAGTAGGAAGTGAAACTGATCCAATAGAAAAAGCCAAAATAGTATACAATTATGTTCAGCAAAAAACAAGATATGTAAGCATACAAGTAGGAATTGGAGGTTTCAAACCTATGCTTGCCAAAGATGTAGATCGATTGGGTTATGGAGATTGTAAGGCATTATCAAATTATACCAGAGCTTTATTAGAAGTAGTTGGAGTACAATCATATTATACCGAATTGTATGGAAGTTCTTTTAAAACTGATATTCAAGAAGATTTTTTTTCCATACAAGGAAATCACACGATATTAACTATTCCTAATGGTGATAAATATATTGGTCTTGAGTGTACGAGTCAAGTAGCTCCTTTTGGGTATCAAGCCAATTTTACGGATGATAGAAATGTCATTATAATTAAACCTGATGGAGGAGAAATTATTAAAACCAAAAATTATCAAGACAGAGACAATGCTCAAAATAGTATTGGAAAATATGAAATAGATGCTATGGGAAATTTATCAGGTTCAATTTCTATAGCGTCTGAAGGATCACAGTATGACAGAAAATCACAAATTGAAAACATGTCACCAACAGATCAAGAAACGCATTATAAAGAATATTGGAGTAATATCAATAGTTTAAAAATTGATAAAAAAGTATTTGTTAATAATAAAGATAAAGTAGTTTTTACTGAAAATTTAGAAATCAGCGCCAATAATTATGTATCAATCTCAGGGAACAAAATGCTGTTTGTGGTAAATGCTTTCAATCCTTTTAATAGCATTATCAAACGAATTAGAAACAGAAAAACACCCTTTGAAATACAACGAGGCTATTTTGATTCTGACGAAATTTCAATTGATTTGCCACAAAATTATTCAATAGAATCGTTACCTAAAAGTGTAGAATTTTCTAGTATATTTGGAGAATATAAAGCAGAAATTATTAAACATAATGACAAAAACATCCTTTATAAACGCACAATGTTTATCAAAAAAGGAATCTATCTCAATACCCAATATGAAGAATACCGTTTGTTTATGGAACAAATTTCTCGTAACGATAATGCCAAAATAGTTTTAACCAAAAACCAATAATTATGAATTTTCAAAAATTGTTTATTAGCCTATTTTTTATTTTTTCTCTTAGTTTTTTAAATGCACAAGAATATAAACTTGGTAAAGTTTCAATCGCAGAACTTGAGCAAAAAGAACATCCAAAAGATCCATCTGCAGTTGCAGCAATTTTATTTAAAAAAGGAGAAGTGAGATATGAGTATTCTCAAGATAAGGGTTTTGAAATGGTTACAGAAGTTAACACTAGAATAAAAATTTATAAAAAAGAAGGTTATGATTGGGCAAATAAAAAAGTGCGATATTATATTGGAGGAAGTAATAAAGAAAATGTGTCTTTTTCGGATGCTGTAACTTATAATTTAGTAGCAGGAAAAATAGAAAAAACCA
>JAYTNO010000027.1:0-2033 GCA_043748275.1 Flavobacterium sp.
ATGCAGTTGCACTTGGTGTTCCAGCTATAGTTGTTTCTGAAAAAAGTTCTAAAGGATATATTTAATGAAATTATTAATTGTATCTTCTTCTCCATTAATCATAAAAGGCAATGCCTATTTTGCTTATAGTCCTTACGTAAAAGAGCTTGAACTTTGGGCAAAATATTGTGATGAAATTGCTTTTACGTGTCCAACTTGGGAACAAGACAATGGTTTATTGATTTCAGAAATTCCTTTTAAGATTAATAAATTATACGCCATAAAAGGGTTCAACATAAAAACTTTTAAAAATTTTATAAAAGCCATTCAATACTCTTTTTTAAATTTTTATTTAATTTATAAATCAATGTTGTGGGCAGACCACATTCATTTGCGTTGTCCAGGAAATATAGGATTAATGGGATGTTTGGTACAGATTTTATTTCCAAATAAAATAAAAACAGCCAAATATGCAGGAAATTGGGATCCAAATGCCAAACAACCTTTGAGTTATAACATTCAAAAATGGATTTTAAGCAATACCTTATTAACCAAAAATATTAAAGTATTGGTTTACGGAGAATGGGAAAATAGTTCAAAAAATATAAAACCTTTTTTTACAGCAAGTTATTTCGAAAAAGATAAAATAAATGTTGCACCAAGAGAATTACTTGGAAAAATAAAAGTTTTATTAGTTGGTACTTTATCTCCAGGCAAAAGACCTTTATATGCAATACAATTGATAGAAAAGTTAAAAGCCTTACATTTTGATGTGCAACTTTCAATTCTTGGTGAAGGAAAAGAAAGAAAAAATTTAGAAAATTATATTTTAGAACATAAATTAAATGATTTTATTTTCCTGAAAGGAAATCAAAATCAAGAGGAAATAAAAAAGGCGTATCAAGAAAATCATTTCGTAGTTTTGCCATCCAAAAGTGAAGGTTGGCCAAAAGTGATTGCCGAAGGAATGTTTTGGGGATGTTTGCCCATTGCAACCAAAGTGTCTTGTGTGCCTTCGATGTTAGATAAAGGAAATAGAGGATTGTTATTAGAAATGGATTTAGAAAAAGATTGTCAACATATTCAACAACAGTTAAGCAATTCTATTTCTTATCATGACAAAGTTGAAAAAGCAATGTTATGGTCTAGAAATTATACTTTAGATGTATTTGAAAACGAAATTAAAATGTTATTAAAGCAATGAGAATAATTCAAATGATTGATTCTCTAGAAGTTGGTGGTGCAGAAAAAATGGCCGTCAATTATGCTAATGCACTTTCAGATCGAATAGATTTTTCTGGATTGGTAGCCACAAGAAAAGAAGGAAATTTAATCAATCAAATCGATAAAAAAGTTTCCTATCTGTTTTTGAACAGAAATAAAGTAGTTGATTTAAAAGCAGTTAAGGCTTTAAAAAAATATTGTAAAGAAAATAAAGTACATTACATTCATGCTCACGGAACATCCTATTTTACTGCTTTTTTAGTAAAATTAATTTATCCTAAAATTAAAATTATTTGGCATGACCATTACGGGATGAGTGAATTTTTATCTGATAGAAAAGCTACTGTTTTAAAAATGTCTTCTTTATTCTTTAGCGGAATAATTACGGTCAATTTTCAATTAAAAAATTGGGCAGAAAAAAAATTGTATTGCAAAAAAGTAATTTATCTTCCTAATTTCACAAATAATACAACAACTATACTAGCTGAAACAAAACTAAAAGGTGTTGATGGAAAACGAATTTTATGTTTGGCTAATTTACGTGAACAAAAAAATCATTTTTTGCTTTTAGAAATTGCAGAAAAAATAAAAACGATACATCCAGACTGGACTTTTCATTTAGTTGGGAAAGATTTTGGAGATCATTATTCAAAACAAATAAAAGAATTGATTTTAAATAAAAAATTAGACGAAAATGTTTTTGTTTATGGAACCAAAAACGATTCAGTAAACATCATAAATCAATCAGATATTTGTATTTTTACTTCCAATTCCGAAGGTTTACCAGTAGCACTATTAGAATATGGTTTACAAAAAAAACCTGTAGTTTC
>JAYTNO010000028.1:0-2031 GCA_043748275.1 Flavobacterium sp.
GTTCACCAATCTCCTTCTGGAAAAGCCTATTGTACTTCTGTTGTCTTGTAGAATCCATGGGGGCAAAGGTAGAATTTATTTGAGAAGGTGGGAATGTGCACTATTAAGTATGATATTCCTTTTTTGGAGATATATCCATCTTGTCAATGAAAATAATTATATAATAAACACTTGATTAAGAAGCTTTAAAATTAAGAAATACCGTCTCGCAATTTTCAAATTATCGAATTAATTCCGCCAATTATCTACCTTTTTTCAGTATTGATCCAAAAGTCACGATATAATTGAAAAATTTCTATTTTATGGCAAAGACATCGAATGTAAAGTCAGGATCTTTATCTACTAAAAATAAAAAATATAAAAACCCTTGTATTGTCTTTATTAAAATTATAATATTCATGCTGATATAATTTACCATGCTGTTCCTGGCCGATTAAACTTATTTCAATTCTCAAATAAATTTACTCCTGCAACTCATTTTAATTCTTAATTAATGAATATTGAATAATTATAATGAAAATTTACATTTTCTATGAAATACTTGTTTACATATTTTCAAATTATTATTTCGTTTGTATTTTACACAAACAATACTTACGCACAGAAAAATTTTATTTCCGGAAGTATTATTACTCAGAATTGGGATACTTTAAACGGTTTAATCGACTATCGAAACTGGAAAACAAATCCGACTTCAGTCTCTTTTAAAAAGAATGATAGCGATATTTCTATTAAGTATTATCCAACAACTATCAAATCTTTTAATGTACTCGATGAAATATATCTCGGTGAAATTTTAAATGTAAACAATAGTTCAACTAAGATTAATGAATTATCTGATTCAGCAAATTTTTCTTACAGAATAGACACTGTATTCCTACAGGTAATGATTCAAGGATCGAAAAGTTTATATTATTATCATGACAATTTGGAAAACGCTCATTTTTTTATTTTGGAAAATAATTTATTTCAGGAATTACTATACAAAAGATATGTTCAGAATGAAAATAGCACTTCAAATATTCATGAAAACAAAAGATTTGTTGCTCAACTTTCGCTATACCTAAACAATTGTAAAACGATTCAATCTAAATTATCAAATATTAACTATTCGAAAAATGATTTAATGAAACTTTTTCAATATTATAATAACTGTACAAACTCATCTGCTAAATTTGAAAAGAAGATTGATAAAATTAAGGTCGAAGTTGGTATAAAAGCCGGAATGGCAATTTCTAAACTAAATTTTATAAGCGACTATTTTGAGTATTTATCATCTGAGGATTTCCCAAAATCAACAAACATTGCCGAAGGACTTTTTTTAAATTTAGTATTGCCCAGATCCAATGGCAAAATGTCAATCTATAATGAGTTTCTTTATACTTCCTATAATACAAAAGCAACTCACAATCAATATCATGCTGGACAACTTGAGAGAGAAATTAATACTAGCGTCGGGTACTCATATATTAAGTTAATCAATATGTTTCGATATAAGTATCCTATTAAAAATTCATTTATGTTATTCAATGCTGGGATTTCAAACGGTTTTGTTGTTTCAGAAACAAATACCAGAACAGACAACTATTATTATTACCAAACTATAATATTAGAAAATAGTCTGGCAATTAATGATTCCAGGAAACACGAGGAAGGAATTTTATTTGGATTTGGAAATCAATATAAAAATTATTCGTTTGAAATAAGATTTGAAAAATCAAATGGAATGTCAAAATTTGTAACGTTGAATTCCTCAATTACAAGATATTATTTTTTATTAGGTTATACATTTTAGATCACCTAAGATATTGGAGCCTGTTGGTTCTATATCGCTGTCATTCATCAATATCCCAGTAACAGCCCGATAGAGATCTCAATTATAGCATCCATATCATTAGTGAAAAATTAGCTAATTATCCCGTCATCACATCAGCTAATTAGATACATTTGCCACGTGAAAAATTACATCAGACTGCTTCGATATGTTCGTGGATATAAGGGCTATGCTGCCCTCAATATTATTTGCAACAT
>JAYTNO010000029.1:0-5526 GCA_043748275.1 Flavobacterium sp.
GGAATCGCTTTTTCTTGTACTTCGGTCGGATTCTCAAATCCTAGATCGATAATCGCACGTTGTAGCGACTCACTCAATCCTAATTGTTCAAATTTGTTCATTATTTATTTTTAAAATTTGGTGCAAAAGTAGTCTAAATAAACGACATAATCTAATGCTTTCGAGAGAATTAAAAATATATTAATATTTGAAAATCAATTAGTTACTTTTTTAAGAATTCTAAAAGTTGTTTTGTTGCCAATCCTCGATGGCTTATTGCTGCCTTTTCTTGAAGCGAAAGTTCTGCAAAAGTTTGTTGATAACCATTGGGTTTGAAGATAGGATCATATCCAAAACCTTGATTACCAATCTTAGATGTAATGATTTCTCCCTTAGCAATTCCTGTAAAGAGATGTTGTTCACCATTCAAATTTAAAGCTATTACTGTTTTGAATTGTGCGTTTCTATTGGGTTTGTCAACCAATGCGAGTAACAATTTGTTCATATTGTCATCAGCATTTTTTTGTTCACCTGCATATCGAGCAGAATAAACTCCAGGTTCACCATTTAGTGCTTCAACTTCTAGTCCTGTGTCGTCGGCAAAACAATCATAACCATATTTTTGAGTAACATAGGTGGCTTTTTGAATCGCATTTCCTTCAATGGTAGAAGCCGTTTCTGGTATTTCTTCAAAACATCCAATAGCTTCTAAACTTATGATTTGTATATTTTCGGTAAGCATACTTTGAACCTCCTTTATTTTGTTTTGATTGTTGGTAGCAAAAACAATTTTCATAATTATAGCGGTTTACAAAATGTTTTTCGTCTGCAAATAATTTTAGGGTCAAAATTTTTCCATAACAAATGGATGGCTGTATTGTCTGCCAATTCTGGTGTTCGGATACAATTTTGAATCCCTTTTTTGGTAAAAGTGGTATAATATTCTTTAAATAAAATAGCCGTAACTCCTTTGTTTTGATATTCTGGTGCAACACCAATAAGATAAAAAACAACGTCTTTACTATTCTTTTTGGCATTCAATAAATGTAAGAATCCAAAAGGAAATAATTTGCCATTTGCTTTTTGTAAAGCTTTAGAAAAACTAGGCATAACAATAGCAAATGCTACAAGATTACCGTCTTTGTCTTCAACATATTTGATGTATTCTGGATTGATAAAACTGATGTATTTTTTTTTGAAATATTCTTTTTGAATATCAGAAATGGCTACAAATGAAGATAATTTGGCATAAGAATCATTAAACAAATCAAACATTTTATCTACATAAGGCATTACATCTTTTGTAGAATTAAAATTGATGGGTTTCAATTGGTAACGCTTTTTGATTAATTCCTGTGCTTTATCAAAATATTCTAATTTAACATTACTAAACGGAAACTTATTTTCTAGATATTCTTTCTCTGTTGTATATCCTAATTTTTCAAGATGGGTTACATAATAGGGATGGTTATACCAAGTAATCATTGTACCCATTTGATCATAACCTTCGGTTAAAACACCAACTTTGTCTAGATTGGAAAATCCCATTGGTCCTTCAACATAGTCAAGATGGTTTTTTTTGCCCAATTCATATACTTTTTGAAGCAAAGCATTTGTTACTTCAACATCATCAATAACGTCAAACCATCCAAATCGGACTTTCTTTTTTTGTTGATCTTTTACTTCACTCCAATTAATAATGGCAGCAATACGGCCTACAATTTCAGAATTTTTATAGGCAAGATAAAAATAAGCTTCCGCATTTTCGAAAGCTGGATTCTTGGTTTTGTCAAAGGTTTCTAATTCATCGGCTATAATAGGCGGAACCCAATAGGCATTGTCTTTATATAACGAAAAAGGAAATTTAATATAGTCTAATAATTCACTTTTAGTAGTTGCTTCTTTAATGGTAATCATAGTACTATTTTTTTTCGCCTTCTATTTCGTCCAATCTTTTTTTGGCTTTATCTTTTTTCTTGTCTTTTTTATCTTTTTTCTTGTCTTTTCCTTTGGCTTCTTTATCTTTTGGAATTCTCAGTAAAACATCATTATAATTTTGGTCAAAACGCCATGAAATTCCAACTCCTCCAAATAAAACATTAGGCGTTTCTTTGAAGTTTTTACTAATAGAGGCATCTAATTGTATATTTTCTTGAAGTAAATAAGCTCCACCACCACGTAAAAAAGTATCTTTGTAATAATCTCCATTAATACCTTGGGCTTCAATAAATCCTGAAAAGCGAGGACTTATAACCCTTGTTAAGGTTACGACATAATCAATAGATCGTTTGATACTAGGGTATTTATCAATAATAATATTTCCGACTAAGACACTTTTACCAAATTGATTTTGTGTTAATAATATGGCTCTAGTTGTAATTTTTGGATCAACTGGAATTTCGATGTTATATTTTGATTTTGCAAAAGCATTATTCGATAAATTTACATGTAGACCACCATACAAACCAACTGCAGGAATAAATTGTCTCCAACTAAATTTATGATTGGCTTTCCAGCTATATATATTTATTTTTTTCTTATAATTTTTATCAGGATCATAGAGTAAATATTTGGCACCAATTATTGTCTTTTTCAAGCCACTTCTGTTTTCATCAATATAGGGTGAAACATAATTGTCATTTTGATATTGCAAATTCAAAATTAACTCCAATTGTTCGAAAAAAGCACCATATCGCACTTGCAAATCACTTCCATAACCAGAAATAGTATAATCTTTTACACTATGATCTTCTTTTATCCCATAAAATCCTAATTCTGCTTGAATAACTGTTTTTCCAACAGAAAAGGCGGTCATAGATTCTCCTGGTCGGTTAGAGTTGATAGCATCAGTAAATTGAGCATACTGTATGTTAGGAAAAATTATGATAACTAATAATGGTAAAAACTTGATTTTGAACATCTTTTCTATTTTTGATTTGTAAATTATAATAGCATTTCAAAAGTAGTATATTTTATTATTTATTTAAGAATGAATTAAGAATGGATTTATTATTTTTGAAAAAATATTTTTACTATGCAAACAGCATCTTTCAGTGGTATTCTAAAAACGGTACTTTACTTTTTTGCTTTTTACTATATTTTTAAATTTTTAGCGCGTTTGTTTTTGCCAATTGTTGTAAAAAAAGTGGTAGAAAAAGCGGGACAAAATTTTCAAAATCAGTATCAATCGCAACAAACCCAAAATCAACAAGCATCAAATAATGATGAAATCATTTATAATAATCCAACTACTACAAAACCAAGAGAAACAAAGAAAGTAGGAGAGTATGTCGATTATGAAGAAATTGATTAATTGAAAAGTTGATTCTCTATTAATTTTATAGACTGATTTTTTTGACTATTTTTGATTTTTTTAATTTGGAATATTCAATTCAATCATGAAAGTACTTCAGAAGTTTTATCCTCACGCATTAGCCATTTTAGGTTTTGTTTTTATTTCATTAATCTATTTTTATCCCGTTCTTCAAGGAAAAAAAATATACCAATCCGATATTGTTCAATATACCGGAATGGCAAAAGAGCAAAATGATTTTAGAACTGCAGAAAATACAGAACCATATTGGACCAATGCTGCTTTTGGAGGAATGCCAACCTATCAATTAGGAGCAAATTATCCGCATGAGTATATTAGTAAATTGGATCATTTATTGCGATTCCTTCCTCGTCCTGCAGATTATTTATTTCTTTACTTTCTTGGATTTTATGTTCTGGCATTAGTCTTAAAAATAGATCCACTCAAAGCTTTTTTTGGTGCATTAGCCTTCGGACTTTCTACTTATTTAATTATTATTCTTGGTGTTGGTCATAACGCCAAAGCACACGCAATTGGGTATATGCCAATGGTTGTGGCTGGTTTTATATTGGTTTTTAAAAAACGTTATGTTCTTGGTGGGATTCTCACGATGCTTGCAGTTGCATTAGAAATTAATGCCAACCACTTTCAAATGACCTATTATTTGTTGATTTTACTTTTGATACTTTCATTATATTTTAGTTACAAATTAATAAAAGCAAAGGACATTAAATCGTTGTTTTATGCTATTGGAGTTTTTGCTATAGCTGGAATATTGGCAATTGGAGCCAATGCAACAGCTTTGATGGCAACAGCAGAATATACCAATTTTAGCACTAGAGGAAAAAGCGAATTGACCATAAGTGCAGATGGTACAAAAAGCGAAACTAACAATCCTTTGAGCTACGAATACATCACGGAATATAGTTATGGTATTGCAGAAAGTTTGAATCTAATTGCGCCAAGACTTTTTGGAGGTTCTAATAGTGAAAATGTGGGAACCAATAGTAAAATGTATGATTTTATGGTAAGCCAAAGTGTGCCAGAAGATCAAGCCAAAGATTTTGTTTCAGGTATGCCAACCTATTGGGGAGACCAAACAAGTGTAGCTGCACCAGCTTATATTGGGATTGTCGTTTTCTTTTTTGCTATTTTATGTTTGTTTATTGATAACAGAAAAATTAAATATGTTTTTCTAACTGGAGCAATCATTACTTTATTCCTGTCTTGGGGAAAAAACTTCCCAGCATTGACTAAATTTTTTATTGATTATGTTCCAATGTACAATAAATTTAGAGCAGTATCTTCAATTCAAGTCATATTAGAACTATGTTTACCTGTAATGGCAATTATGGGATTACAATCGTTTTTTAAATTAGAAAAAGACAAACAATTCAAACCATTGTGGAAAACAACGGCAGTTGGTTTAGGAATTATAGCTTTATTGTTTGTTGCTAAAAGTGCTTTTAGTTTTACCTCACAAAGTGATGCCTATTTTATGCAAAATTACGGACCTGAGTTTGTAGATGCTTTAAAAGCAGATAGAAAAAATTTGTACTCGGCAGATTTATTGCGTTCAGGTTTTTTTATATTAGTAGTAGCAGGAATACTTTGGTTGAATTTCAAAAATAAACTAGCCAATTCAACGGCGATAATAATTGTAGGTTTATTAATGGTTTCTGATTTATTTTTTGTTGCCAAAAATTATGTAGATGCAAATGATTTTGTAAGCGCAAGCGAAGTTGATGTTCCTTTTCAAGCTACGGCTGCAGATATGCAAATTTTGCAAGACACTACACAGTACAGAGTTTTTGAAATAAGCGGAAATTTATCGAGTGCCAGAAGTTCCTATTTTCACAAATCAATTGGTGGTTATAGCGCTGTAAAACCAAGAAGAATGCAACAACTTTTTGATTATCAAATTACCAAAAACAATATGGCAGTTTTAGATATGTTGAACGTAAAATATATCATCCAAACCGATTCAGTTGGGAAGGAGTTTCCGATGCAAAACCCTGAAGCAAACGGAAATGCTTGGTTTATAAAACAAATTAAAAAAGTTAATTCAGCTAATGATGAAATGAAAGCATTAGATAGTTTAGACACTAAAAATGTTGCAGTTTTAAATATAAATGAATTTAAAAATGAAGCAAATCTAAATGCTTTTTCAAAAGATAGTTTGGCAAAAATTGCAGTAACGTTATACAAACCCAATCATTTGAAATATGCTTCTG
>JAYTNO010000030.1:0-5504 GCA_043748275.1 Flavobacterium sp.
TCTCGATCTAAAAAAACATCGTTTGCAATATAAGGAATACCAATAGGCAATTGTTTTTCGATTACAGGATGTCTTCCATTTTTTATTTCAAGCTCGAAACTTTCATTCAATTCTGGACAAACATATTTGTTTTCTATAGCAAGTTGTGTAAACGATGTTAAACAATCTAATTGTGCAATTAAATTAGCGTTTAATTGAACAGGCTTTATATAGGTTGCAATCCAGGAAACCAATTGCTCAAACAAATCTACTTCGAGTTTGTAAATTTTTTCTTCTGCCCCAAGAATTTTGGTTTCATATTCCTTTAATTCTTCAGTTATGTAACGTTCTGCATTGACCAAAGTTTGCTTCCTAATCCATTCTTGAGGTACTTTGTCTTTATGAGTATTTCTAACTTCAATATAATATCCGAAAACATTGTTAAAAGATATTTTTAAAGAAGAAATGCCTGTAAGTTCTGACTCTCTTTTTTCAATTCCTTCCAGAAATTCTTTCCCAGAAGTTGAAATTGCTCTTAAGTCGTCTAATTCTTCATTGATTCCTCTGGCAATAGCATTCCCTTTTGCAATAGCCACAGGTGCTTCTTGATTAAGAGTAGTTTTTATTTTTTCTCGTAACAAATCACAACTATGCAAACTATCGCCAATAACACGAACTGCATCTTGCTTACTCTCTAAAGCAACTGTTTTTATGGGGATAATAGCGTCTAATGATTCTTTTAGATACACAACTTCTCGAGGCGAAACTTTGCCTGTTGCAATTTTGGAAATCAATCGTTCAAGATCCGAAATTTGTTTTATCTGATGTTGTATTTTTTTTAAAACCTCTGGATTGTTTTTCAAATAAGAAACTACTTCATGTCGATTTCTAATTTTATTAGCATCTTTTAATGGCAAAGCCAACCAACGTTTTAACAATCTGCTTCCCATTGGCGAAAGCGTTTTGTCTATAACATCTAACAAAGTAACTGCATTGGGATTATAACTATGGTAGAGTTCTAAATTTCTAATTGTAAAACGATCCATCCAGACATAGGCATCTTCTGCAATACGTTGAATAGAGGTAATATGTTGAATTTTATTGTGTTGCGTTTCTGATAAGTAATATAAAATGGCGCCAGACGCAATAATACCGTCTTGCAATTCTTCTATTCCAAAACCTTTTAAGGAAATGGTTTGAAAGTGATTTGTGAGTGTTTCTAGAGCATAATCTTCTTTATAAATCCAATCTTCTAAATAAAAATGATGATAGTCTTCTCCGAATATTTCTCTAAAATCATTTTTATTTTGCTTGGCAACCAATACTTCGCTAGGTTGAAAATTTTGCAACAATTTATCAATATAATCTTCATTGCCTTGAGCAGTAAGAAACTCACCTGTTGAAACATCTAAAAATGAAACTCCAATATTCTTTTTTCCAAAATATATAGAAGCCAAAAAATTGTTTGATTTTGATTGTAAGACTTCATCATTCATAGAAACACCTGGTGTAACCAATTCTGTCACTCCACGTTTTACAATCGTTTTGGTCATTTTCGGATCTTCTAATTGATCACAAATTGCCACTCTAAGTCCTGCTTTTACCAATTTAGGCAAATATGTGTTCAGAGAATGATGAGGGAAACCTGCTAAAGCGGTTTCGGTTTCAGAACCAGCACCTCTTTTTGTTAAAACAATCCCAAGTATTTTTGAAGCTCGAATAGCATCTTCTCCAAAAGTTTCATAAAAGTCTCCTACACGAAACAATAAACAAGCATCAGGATATTTCCTTTTGATCTCATTATACTGCTTCATTAATGGGGTTTCCCTAACTTCTTTTTCTTTTGACACTTATAAAATAGGATTAGAATTGATGAAAAAATCGAACAGCGAATTTAAAAATTTTAAACTGAATTTATTACTTTAAAAAAAATTAATTAATTTTAAGAAAAATTTATAATCTAGTTTCAATTTTTTATATAGATTTGTCTAATAATTTAACTTAAACAATAATGAAAAAAATATTTTTATTAGCAATGTTAGTTGTTTTGGGCGCATCAGTAAGTAACGCACAAACAAAAAAGAAAACAAAAAAGAAAGTAACTACAACCAAAGTTGTTTCTGCTCCAGCAGTAGCAAAAGTTGAAACTCCAAAGGTTGATGGTGCAGGAATGGTTTTTGAAAGCGAAACAATCGATTACGGTACTATTCCTCACAATGCTGATGGAAAACGTGAATTTGTATTTACAAACAATGGTAACAAACCATTAATTATTACTAATGCAACTGGATCTTGCGGATGTACTGTTCCTAGTTTTCCTAAAGAGCCTATTGCTCCGGGAGCTAAAGCTGTTATTGGTGTAAAATATGCAACTGATAGAATTGGTGCATTTACAAAAACGGTAACTGTAACATCAAATGCTGAAGGTCAAGCTTCTAAAGTGCTTACAATAAAAGGAACAATTTTGGGTGATGATGCTCCAAAAGAAACTCCAAAAGGATAATACTTTATTACCAAAAAACGAAAAGGCTTCCTACAACAGGAAGCCTTTTTTGTAAAACTAACTTAAATTAAAAATGCGAAAATTAGAAAATAATGAATTAGACAGAAAATCGATTGAAGATTTTAAAGAGGCAAAAAAAACTCCTCTTATTATTATTTTAGATGATATTCGTAGTTTAAATAATATTGGTTCTGTTTTTAGAACTTCGGATGCTTTTCTTATTGAAAAAATTTATTTGTGCGGCATAACTGCTACTCCACCAAATAAAGAAATTCACAAAACTGCACTTGGCGCAACTGATACTATAACGTGGGAACATCACACTGATGTTGTTTCAGTAATAGAAAAATTAAAAAAAGAAAACGTTCAAGTATTTGCAATAGAACAAGTTGAGAATGCAATTTTTCTTCAAGATTTTAAAATTGATAAAGCACAAAAATATGCCTTAGTTTTTGGCAATGAAGTTTTTGGAGTGAGTCAAAAAGCCATTGAATTATGTAATGGCACTATTGAAATACCGCAATTAGGAACAAAACATTCACTTAATATTGCTGTAAGTGCAGGAATTGTCGTTTGGGATTTATTTCAAAAAATGAATTATTCAAAAACATAAAAAAACAATATGAAACTTTCAAAATTTATAATTTATCTATTGATATTATTTATCTTTTTTGAAAGTTTTATTTATGCTCAATCAACAAATATTGCACCTGTATTAACAGCAACTGGCAATCAAATTTATTGTCCTAAAACCTCAATCAATATAGTTACTGATATGAATATTGTTGATCCAGATGATAGTAGTATTGATGCTATTTACATTCAAATTTCTTCTGGTTATAATGAAAATCAAGATATATTAACTTTGTCAGGCTCATATCCTAATATTACATCTACTTGGAACGCTAATGAAGGAAAATTGAAGTTATTTAATCCATTAGGTCTACAAGTAACATATAATGATTTTATCATTGCTATAAAAAATGTTTTATATACAAATACTTCTAACAAACCAACTGGGAATAGAGCCTTTTCAATAAGTATAAGTCAAGCAAACTATCTACCTTCAAATCAACATTATTATGAATATGTATCTGCATTAGGCATTACTTGGTATAATGCGAAAGCAGCTGCAGAAACAAGAAGTTATTATGGGTTAAAAGGATATTTAGTAACTATTCTTTCAGGAGAAGAACAGCAACTTGTAGGAGAACAAGCTTTAGGTTCTGGTTGGATTGGAGGTTCTGATCAAGACCGAGAAGGATATTGGATTTGGATGACTGGTCCAGAAAAAGATGTTATGTTTTATTACAACCTTGAATCTACTCCTTCTCCTGGAGTATATGTTTCAAATCCCAGATCGGCTGGATATACGCCAAATTTTGCATTCTGGAATAGAAGTAGCGCCCATTATTATGATAATATTCCGTATTTTGAACCAAATAATATAGAAACAGATGGTATAGGAGAAAATTTTGCACATATAACCGAGCCTGGAATTGGGATAAAAGGTTCCTGGAATGATTTAACTTATAATGGTGCAACTGATGGCCCTTATCAACCAAAAGGATATTTAGTAGAATATGGAGGAATGCCAGATGATCCCATAATTAATATTTCAACTAGTACATCTATTACTATTCCTCAAATTACTAATATTGTAGAACCATCAAGATGTGGAACCGGCAGTGTAACATTGGAAGCAAATTCTAATTTAGGCACAATTTATTGGTATGAAAATATAATTGGAGGTACTTCTATTGCTACAGGTACAACTTTTTCTACTCCCTCGCTTATAAATTCTAAAACATTTTATGTTGAAACTGTATATAGTAATTGTTCTATTATACCAGAAAGAACTCCAGTAACTGCTACTATATATAATATACCAATTGTAGATACCTCAATTACTAATTTTACAAAATGTGGCCCTGGATTAATTACTATAAATGCAGTAGCATCTGAAGGCACTATTTACTGGTATACAAGTCCTACAGGTAACAGTTTAATTGGAGTTGGAAATAGTATTTCTAGAGAGTTAAATACTAATAAAACATTTTATGTTGAAGCTGTAAATACTACTTGTAGCAATGGAATAAGAATTCCTATTTATGTGACAATTTATGAACTCCCTATAGTATCAGACGAAGAAATAAATATTTGTAAATCAACCACTATAACTATAGATGCAAATGTAAGTGGAATGACTTATTTATGGTCTACAGGTGAAACTTCTAGAACCATATCTGTATCAAATCCTGGAATATATAGCGTAGATATTACTACTCCTTATCCTGAAAATTGCACTTCAAAAAGAACAATAATTGTTTCACAACATGATAATCCAGAAATAATAGAACCAATTGAGATTAATGATTCAATCATCACAATTAATTTAAAAAATCCTGAAAATTACTTTGAATATTCGTTAGATGGGCAATATTTTCAACTATCTAACACTTTTTATAATGTCCCTAGTGGTCTACAAACAGTATATGTTAGAGAAATTAATTCTTGCGGAGATACTGTTGTTAAAAACTTTATTGTCGTTATCACCCCTAAATATTTTACTCCAAACAATGATGATATTAATGACACTTGGAATATAAAAGGATTAGAAAATTATAGAAAATTTGAAATAACAATATTCGATCGTTACGGAAAACTTATTACTGTATTAAATGCAAAAAACCCAACTTGGGATGGAACTTTAAATGGAAAACAACTTCCTGCAGATGATTATTGGTTTGTTTCAAAATTAAATGATACAATTCCGATAAAAAAAGGACATTTTTCTCTTAAAAGGTAATTTAATTGATTTTGTTTTTTATTTCATTCAAAATAAAAACATAATCTTCTTGATTTTTTACAAAATCTTTTTCAGAAACATCAATAATCAATATATTCAAATCGGTTTGCGATTTAATATAATCCAAATATCCTCTATTTATTTTATCCAAATAGTCTGCCGGAATTTCTTGCTCATAACTTCGGCCTCTAATCTTAATGTTTTCTAATAACC
>JAYTNO010000031.1:0-29898 GCA_043748275.1 Flavobacterium sp.
AAAGGTGATGGAAAACATTCCATCCAACAATTAATTGAAGAAACCAATAAAGATCCACGTCGTGGCTACGGACATGAAAATGTCTTAACCCAAATTGATGTCGATAGAGATACCACCGATTTATTAGAAAAATTAAACTATACTTTAGAAACAGTACCTAAAAGTGGGGAAACAGTTTATCTAAAATCGACTGCCAACTTAAGTACAGGCGGAACTTCTGTAGATGTTACTGATATGATGCATCCAGAAAATATTTTCCTTTGCGAAAGAATTTCTCGTGTAATTGGTCTTGATATTTGTGGTGTAGATATAATGGCAGAAAACTTAACGCAACCTCTAAAAGAAAATGGTGGTTGTATATTAGAAGTAAATGCTGCACCAGGTTTCCGTATGCACTTAGCACCTTCAGAAGGTTTGCCAAGAAACGTTGCTGCGCCTGTAATTGATATGTTATATCCTCCAGGAAAACCAAGTCGAATTCCTATAATTGCCATTACAGGAACCAACGGAAAAACGACTACTACCCGACTAATTGCTCATATTGTAAAAAATAATGGATATAAAGTAGGATTTACAACCTCTGATGGGATTTATGTCCAAAACCATATGATGGAAAAAGGTGATACAACTGGACCTGTTTCTGCTGAATATATTCTAAAAGATCCAACTGTAGAATTTGCAGTTTTAGAAACTGCTCGAGGCGGAATTCTTCGTTCTGGATTGGGTTTTAGCCGTTGTGATATTGGTATCATTACCAACATACAAGAAGATCATTTAGGCTTGGCCGATATTCATACTCTTGATGATTTAGCAAGAGTTAAAGCAACTGTCGTAAAAAGCATTAAAAAAGATGGTTGGGCAATTTTGAATGCCGAAGATGAACAATGTTTGAAAATTGCAAACGAATTAAGTTGCAATATTGCTTATTTTTCAATGGATGAAAACAATCCTAAAGTAAAAGAATTTTCTAAATTAGGTAAAATTGTAGCAGTTTATGAAAACGGTTATATCACTATCAAAAAAGGGGAATGGAAAATTCGTGTAGAAAGAGCAACACATGTCCCATTAACAATGGGCGGGAAAGCTAAATTTATGATTGCCAATGTTTTGGCAGCTACATTAGCAGCCTATTTACAAGGATTTAAAACAGAAGACATTAGTTTATCTCTTCAAACTTTTATACCAAGTGCGGCACAAACTCCTGGAAGAATGAACATTTTTGAGTTCAAAAAATTCAAAGTCTTGATAGATTTTGCTCATAATCCGTCAGGATATAAAGGAGTTGAAGAATATTTAAGTAGTGTAGAAGCAACAAAAAAAATAGGAATTATTGCTGGTGTTGGTGATCGTCGAGACGAAGATATTAAAGAATGTGCTACAATTGCAGCAAGAATGTTTGACCATATTATTATACGTCAAGAAAAATATTTACGTGGTAGAACCGAAGAAGAAATTATTAGTCTCATTATGGAAGGAATTGCTGCTTCAGGTAGAACTGTAACTCACGAAATTATTACTAAAGAAGTTGAAGCCATCAAACACGCAATAGATACTGCCGAAGATGGGACTTTTATTACTGCCTTAAGTGATGTTGTAACCAATGCCATCAATATTGTTCAAGAATATTTGGATAAGGAAAATGAAGATGGGAATATTTAAAAATTAAATATTTAGAGAAATACATTAATAAATTAATCTTACAGGTAAAAAAATCTGTAAGGTTAATTTTTAAAAAACACACCAATAAAATGCAAAAACTCCACCAAATTCTATCTCAATTTGAAACGACAATTTCTTCTCATGAAAAAACAAATCCTTCTGTCTCAAATACTACAATTGGTTGGCAAATAGAGCATAGTTTAAAAACAATATATCAAATTGTAAAGGTTTTAAAACAGTCTAATCCTGAGTTATATAAATGGAAATTTAATAAAAATAGACTTTTGATTTCTACCCTAAATTTTATACCTCGAGGTAAAGCAAAAGCCCCAAAAGTAGTTTTACCAGATGATATTATAACATTAGATACGCTCCAAAAAAACTTAATAAAAGTTAAAGAAATCCTTCAAGATTGGGAAACAATTGACAGAAAATCTTTTTTCAATCATCCATATTTTGGTGATTTAAATAAAAAACAAACCGAGTGGTTTTTGGTTTTACATACCAATCATCATTTGAAAATTATTAAAGATATTTGTAATAAAACTAATTGATTTGATCTAATAATAATTTAAAATCTTGGTTTTGTTCAATTCATTTACAAAATACATCTTCAACATTCCTCTATTTTTGACTTCGATTTCTCCTCGATATTCACATTGATAACAGTCTTTAATGTATTGATACGTATTTTCAGATATGTTAATCTTTCCTAATTCTGAGTTTGATTCCAAGCGAGAAGCAATGTTTACGGTATCTCCCCAAATATCATATGCAAATTTCTTAGTGCCAACTACACCTGCAACAACTGGTCCAGTATTAATACCTATACGAATGTCAAACGGAATTTGGTTGGCGTTATTTTTTTTTGCTTCTATTAAAGTTTCAGCTATTTCAAAAGCAGCTTGTACCGTTTTTAAAGCATGATCCTTTGTCTCAAATGGCAATCCTCCAGCACACATATAGGAATCGCCGATAGTTTTAATTTTTTCTAAACCATATTTTTCTATAATGGCATCAAATTTCGAAAAATAAAAATCAACATTTTCTACCAATTCTTCTGGTGATAAATTTTCGGCAAATTGTGTAAATCCAACAAAATCTGTAAATAGAACCGTTACAGAATCGAATTTTTTTGCCAAAACCTTTCCGTTTTGTTTTAATTCTTGAGCAGTTTCTTCTGGAAGAATATTGAGTAACAAACTATCTGAGCGGCTTTTTTCTTGTTCAATTATGGTTTTGGTTTTTTTAATGAATTGATATCTTCTAAATAATCCTATGGCTAATAGCAAAATTAAAACCATCAATACTACCGAAGCTATTGCAATAATTTTCTGATTCTTTTTTTGCTGATTGAGCAAATCTACTTCAATTTGTTTTTGAGAAACTTCAAAATCTGCACGCATATCGGCCATTTGCTGAACAGCTTTAATATTGTTTACACTATCACGAAAAATAATATAATTTTTATAAAAACCCAATGATTTATTATAGTCACCTATGCCAGTATACAATTCTGAAAGCTTCAAATTCGAATCGCTGATTTCTTTTTTTAAACCATATTTTTTAGCAATTTCAAGGCTTCTAGTTGCATAATTTAGTGCAGCAACTTTATCTCCTTTTTCTAGATAAATATCTGACATATAAGTTAAATAAACACTTATCGGGTAGTATTCTCCTAATTTTTGGAGAATTGATATGGCCTTATTAATGTTTTTTACCGCTTGAGAATCATTTCCTAATTTGGCATAAATCATCCCTAAATTCCCCAAACAATAGGCTTGTCCTATAGAATATTTAATTTTATTGAAAATGTTTTCGGCTTCTTTAGTTTGTGTTAAGGCCAATTGCAATTCGCCACTATTGATATATTCATCACCTAAATTTAATTGTGCTGAACCTACATTAATAAAATCTTTTTCTTTTTTGAGAATTGTAATAGCACCTTTATAATAAGTCACCGAATTTTTGTGATTTCCCATGATTGAATACACATCAGCAATAGCAATATATATTGAACCTAACCTACTTTTTTGTTTTTCTTCAGTTGCAATTTTTGCTCCTTGAAAATAACTTTCTAGTGCATGACTGTGATCACTTTTTAATCGGAGTGCATTTCCTTTTTCTAAAAAACCTTGAAATAAATAGTCTACAGAATCTAATTCTTTTGCTGTTTGAATAAGCAACAAACTATAGGCTAATTTTTTTTCTGTATCTGTTTCGTTTACAGCAAGTTGTTTAATGATTTTTAATTTATCTCGTGACTCATAATTTCCCCGTTTATAGATATTTTCTAAACTATCAGAAATTTTTTGATTTTGAGAATTCAAAATACTGCATAAAATAAAAAAGCCTAGTAAAAAACAGGCCTTTTTATTAAACTTTGCTATTTTAAAATATCCAAAAAACATAAAAACAGATTGAAATTTTCAATTTAATGCACTTGAATTTTTGGGTCTTGTATTCTCAAAAGTCCTTTGACTGTATAGAGCACAAAATAGGATTCACTTGTTCCTGCAGCTGCAGTTACAGTTCCTTGCCAAGAACTATCGGCATTTTTTTTAGGACCTGGATAAAAAACATTTACTTTACTTGAATCAATAATATTATCTAATGATGATAGATCAGAAAAAGCAGCAAGTTTCCATACTACTAAGTCTCCTTTTTGAACCACTGTTGTAATGTCTATACCAATATTCTTTCCATCATTAAAAATCAACAGTTTTAGTTTGCTATCATAAGTAATTGTTATGGTGATTGTATTCATAATATATGTATTTAAGGTTAAAAAAATTTTGCTTTTTTAAACCATTAAACATTAAAATAAGAAAAACAATAGGTTGATTTTGAGGACACTAATTCATTATAGTATCAAATATAATAAATAAATTCATTTAATGTTAAAAAATATTTTCTTTAAATAGCAATAAAATTAAACATCGTTGCAGAACTACAAGCTTCAAACACAACATTTCTATTGTACTATTTTAATTACAAGTTGCAATACTTACATATAATAAACTAAATTTCTTACATTATTTAATTATTTTAACAATTTAAATATTGATTATTAATATATTTAGTAAATTTAAAAATTATAATCCAAAAATATTGATATGAACAACTCCAATAATACAATTGACTGGAAAGAAATTTTTCAATCAAAAAATATCATTCTAAATATAATAGGTGTTGCATTTATTACTTTGGCACTAAAAGGATTTATGATTCCCAATAAATTTTTAGATGGTGGTGTAATTGGTATTTCGATACTTCTTCATGAAATTACGCATATCTCTTTCGGATTTTTGGTTCTTATTTTAAATATTCCTTTTCTGTTTTTAGGCAAAAAACTTTTAGGCAATACTTTTGCATTACAAAGTTTAATTACAATTTTATTGATTGCAATAAGCATGACATTTGTTCATATTGAAGCCGTCACTTCAGATCGATTGTTAATTGCTTTATTTGGTGGTTGCTTGATTGGAATTGGAATGGGTTTCTGCATCAGAAGTGGCTCTACAGCTGATGGTTTCGAAATTCTCGCACTATTAACAACACGAAAAATTGGGCTAAATGTTTCTGAAGTTATTTTTGGAATGAATACTTTATTGTTTCTTGCAGCTGCTTGGTCCTTTGGAATTACAACTGCTTTATATTCTATAGTGACTTATTTTGCTGCTATAAAATCTTTAGACTATGTTGCTGATGGTTTAGAACAATATACATCGCTTCATATTATTTCTTCAAAAAGTGACTTGATAAAACAATTGATTGTAAAAAAATTCGGAAAAGGAATTACCATTATTAAAGGGGAACGTGGCTATTTGCCAGATAATTTCGATTTAAAAATTGATTGTGATATTATTGTTACTGTTGTAACTCGATTAGAATTATTAAGAATTAAAGACGAAATCACAAAAATAGATCCAAATGCTTTTATGTTTATTCAATATATTAAAGAAGCAAGTGGCGGAATTTTAAGACATAAAAAATTACATTAATAAAAAATATTTTACAATTGTAACAAAGAATCTTTTTTTGTGACTAACCTATCATTGTCTTTTTTATACCTTTACCACAACAAACAAATTAACAAAATGAACAAAAAAATTATACTTTTTATTTGCTTTTTTATAGCTTTTAATTCAATTGGACAATTAAAAAAAATCACACTCGAAGAAGGTGTTTTGCAACAAAACAGAAAATTTGGTGCAGATAAACTAACAGGTTTTCAATGGATTCCCAACACAACCAAATATGTGTATTATCCCGAAATTTGGACCAAAATGATGACGGCTTCAACTACAAATGCAAAAGCTGTTGAATTGGCAACTTTGACAGATGTCAATGCTGCATTGGGAACTAAATTAAAAAACTTTTTTGGAACAGAATGGTTAGATGCAAATACTATTTTAGTTTCAGAAAATGGTAAATATTATACTTTTTCTATTGATTCAAAAACAGGAAAAACTTTTCAAGAAACTGCCGAAACTGCCGAAAATCAAACATTTGATAAAGCAAAACAAAATTTAGCTTTTACCGAAGAAAACAACTTGTACTTTCTTACAAAAAACAAAGAAAAGGTTGCCGTTACCGCAAATACTGATAAAAATATAGTTTCAGGTCAAACCATTTCTAGAAGCGAATTTGGTATTAATGGTGGTATTTTTTGGTCACCAAAATCATCCTATCTAGCTTTTTACCAAAAAGATGAAACCGAAGTTGCTGATTATCCTTTATTGGATATTAATGAAACACCAGGAAAATTAGTTTCTATAAAATATCCGATGATTGGCCAAAAATCAGAAAAACCTAAAGTTGGAATTTATAATCTAGCAACAGGAAAAACTGTTTTTATTGCTCCAAGAAACAATCAAGATGATTATTTAACCAATCTTTCTTGGTCTCCAGACGAAAAATATATTCTTATTGCTGAATTAAATCGTGCGCAAAACGATATGTGTTTGAATGTTTATGATGCCAATTCTGGAAAATTCATTAAAACTATTTTAAACGAAACTAATGCTGCTTGGGTTGAACCGGAACACGATGCATATTTCCCAAATACAAATTCAAATAATTTTATATGGTTTAGCGAAAAAGACGGTTTTCAAAATCTTTACTATTATTCTATTGAAGGTAAGCTGATTAAACAGTTGACCAATAATAAATTTCCAATTCGAGAAATTATAGGTTCGAATCCAGCTGGAACAGAAATTTATTATAAAGCTACAGGAGAAAATGGTAGTAATATGTTGGTGTATAAAGTAGATTTAAAAGGCAAACAAACCTTAATCACAAAAGATCAAGGTGTACATAATGTTGTAGTTTCAGCAGATGGAAATTGGTTTTTTGATGAATTTTCAAATCATTCAACACCTTCAAAATCAATTTTGTATGATAAAAAAGGGAAAGCAACAACCTTATTAGTGAGCAAAAACAAATATGAAGGTTACGAAATGGGTTCAGCCGATATCAAAACAATAAAAGCTGGCGATGGCACAACCGATTTATTCACAAGATTAATTAAACCAAGTAATTTTGATCCTACAAAAAAATATCCAGTTTTAGTCTATGTTTATGGTGGTCCACACGCACAAATGATTACCAATTCGTACCTTGATGGAGCAAATCTTTGGATGTATTGGATGGCTGAACAAGGATATTTGGTATTTACTGTTGACAATCGTGGTTCTGACAATCGTGGTTTTGCATTTGAAAGTGTGATACATGGTAAATTGGGTGTAAACGAAATGGACGATCAATTGAAAGGTGTTGACTACTTAAAATCATTACCTTATGTTGACGGAAATCGTTTAGCAGTTCACGGTTGGAGTTTTGGAGGATTTATGACTACTTCTTTAATGTTGAGAAAACCTGACACTTTTAAAGTAGGTGTTGCTGGTGGTCCAGTTACTGATTGGAAATGGTATGAAGTAATGTATGGCGAACGTTATATGGATACTCCAGCAGAAAATCAAAAAGGTTTTGACGAATCAAATACCTTGAATTATGTAAAAGATTTAAAAGGAAAATTACTTTTAATTCACGGAACAAGTGATGATACTGTAGTAATGCAACACAATTTAGCTTTAGTAAAAAAATTCATAGAATCAGGAAAACAAGTCGATTTTTTCCCTTATCCGATGGCAAAACACAATGTTTTTGGAAAAGACAGAGTACATCTAATGACGAAAGTTCTCAATTATGTAATTGATAATAATAAATAAAAAAACAAAACCCGAAAGCATCAACTTTCGGGTTTTGTTTTTAAACTAAATATAAAATACAACTAATAGAATTTTATATATAACATTCTCATTTTTTGTCATTTCGACGAAGGAGAAATCACATTAGAAGAGCAACAGATTTGATTTCTCCTTCGTCGAAATGACAAAATAAAATATTAATTATTATTCAATTTTGGCAGATAATTCAAACCAACGTTCTTCTTTATTTTCAATTTTACTAATGATGGTTTCAAGCTCTTTCGCTTTTATAGAAATGCCTTCATCAGCTACTTTTCCGTCTGAAAAAAGTTGTTCAATTTGCTTTTTCTCATATTCCAAATCTTTGATTTCTCTTTCTATTTTTTGAAATTCTTTTTGCTCGTTAAAGGTCAATCCTGCGGTACTATTTTGCTGTTTCCAATCTTTTTTCTCCGATTTATTTTCTTCTTTTTGAGCAACATCTGCACTATCTTCATAGGCTCTAAAATCTGAATAATTACCCGGAAAATCTTCAATTTCTCCTTCACCTCGAAAGACAAATAAGTGGTCTACAATTTTATCCATAAAATACCTGTCGTGAGACACCACAAGCAAGCAACCTGGATAATCAAGCAAGAAACTTTCTAAAACATTTAGTGTTACAATATCCAAATCATTGGTAGGTTCATCAAGAATTAAAAAGTTTGGATTCTGAATCAAAACGGTACATAAATACAAACGTTTAAGTTCGCCACCACTCAATTTTTCTACAAAATCATGTTGTTTTTTTCTATCAAAAAGAAAACGTTCTAATAATTGTCCAGCAGAAATAATTTTCCCTTTTGTAAGCGGAATATACTCGCCATATTCTTTGATAATATCAATAACTTTTTGACCTGGTTTTGGATTAATTCCACTTTGTGTATAATACCCAATTTTTATAGTATCTCCTTTGATAACTTTTCCTCCGTCAAGCGGAATCGTGCCTGTAATTAAGTTTAGAAATGTTGATTTTCCAGTTCCGTTTTTACCAATAATACCAATTCTTTCTCCACGCTGAAAATCAAAACTAAAATTATCCAGAATTACGCGATCTTTAAACTTTTTAGAAATTTTGTGAAGCTCAATAATTTTGCTTCCCATTCGTTCCATATTTATTTCGAGTTCTACCACATTTTCACGACGACGACTTTGTGCTTTTTCTTTAATCACATAAAAGTCATCTTGACGTGATTTTGACTTGGTGGTTCTTGCTTTGGGTTGTCTTCGCATCCATTCCAATTCCTTTACAAAAAGGTTTTGCGCTTTATCAACACTCGAATTTTCTGAAGCAATTCTTTCTTCTTTTTTCTCTAAATAATACGAATAATTTCCTTTGTATTGGTATAATTTTCCGTTATCTAATTCAATTATTTCGTTGCAAACTCGTTCTAGAAAAAAACGATCGTGCGTCACCATAAATAAAGTTATATTTTCTTTAGCAAAATAACTTTCAAGCCATTCAATCATCTCTAAATCAAGATGATTGGTAGGTTCATCAAGAATTAATAAATCAGGTCGATTAATAAGAATAATTGCCAACGAAAGTCGTTTTTTCTGTCCACCAGAAAGGTTTTTTACTTTTAATTTAAAATCTTCTAGTTTTAATTTAAAAAGAATTTGTTTGAATTGAGTTTCAAAATCCCAGGCATTATATTGGTCCATTTTATCAAATGCTTTCTGATAAGCATCTGAATCTTCTGGGTTTTCTAATGCTTTTTCGTAAGCTTCAATTACTTTCAATGTTTCATTATCACTGGCAAAAATACTTTCTTCGATAGTTAATTCTTCCTGAAGCAAATTATTTTGAGACAAAAAAGCCATTTTTATCTCTTTTCGCAACACAACTTGTCCTGTGTCGGGTTCATCTAAACCATTTATAATGTTCATGATACAAGTTTTACCAGAACCATTCTTGGCAATGAAAGCAATTTTTTGGTCTTTGTTTATTCCAAACGAAATGTTTTCAAACAAAGTTCTCTCGCCAAACGATTTCGATATATTCTCTACAGATAAATAATTCACAAGTGTATTTTTTTGCAAAAGTAATTTATATTTGTCAAATGCAACTATCGGTAATCATTCTTAATTTTAACGTCAGTAAATTTCTTGAACAATGCGTTTTAAGTGTTCAAGAATCCATACAAACTATTGATGCTGAAATCATTGTGATTGACAACAACTCTACAGATAATAGTTGCCAAATGATGAAAAAGCGTTTTCCGAATATAAAACTCATTGAAAACAAAGAAAATTCTGGTTTCCCAAAAGGAAATAATATAGGAGTTGCTCAAGCAAAAGGCGATTATATTTGTATTCTCAATCCAGATACAGTGGTTGCAGAAGATACTTTTATCAAAGTGTTAGACTTTGCAAAATCAAAACAAGATATCGGTATTGTTGGTTGTCATCTTATTGACGGAACAGGAAATTTTTTACCAGAAAGCAAACGTGGCGTTCCAACACCTTGGGTTGCTTTTACAAAAGTACTGGGTTTGTATCGCTATTTTCCAAAAAGCAAATGGTTCAATCAATATTATGCACAAGATATAGACGAAAATCAAACCGGAAAAGTTGCTATTTTAGTAGGTGCTTTTATGGTTATGAAAAGAGAGTTATATAATGAAGTTGGCGGTTTTGATGAAAACTGTTTTATGTATTCTGATGATATCGATTTGAGTTATATGGTGCTTAAAAAAGGGAAATCTAATTATTATTTCCACGAAACTTCCGTAATACATTACAAAGGTGAAAGTACCATAAGAGATAATACGTATATGAAACGTTTTCGTGAAGCGATGCATTTTTTTTACAACAAACACTTTAAAGTTTCAATTGTTTTTGATGTTTTTATGAAAATTGGCACCTTCTTTTTTTCTGTTTTTAAGAAAAGTCAAGCAGTAGTTAAAACCCGAAAAATTGACACTTATTTTATGGTAACTGATGATGAAAAAACAAAAAATAAAGTTGAAAACTTGTTAGGAAAAAAAGTCACCACCATCCAAACATCACAAAAAAATACTATACATTCGCTACTAGGCAATGATGATTTAAATTACGAGATTATTTTTGATAATAATTACTGCAGTTTCAAATCTATTATTCAAAGTATGAAGGAGTTAAAAAACTCAAATTGTACTTTTAAAATATTGCCAAAAAATTCCAATTTTATTATTGGCAGCAATAGTAGTTTTGATAGAGGAGAAATTTTTGAAATTTTAGAATAGATTTTTCTAGATTTCAACATAAAATTAGTGAATTCTTGGCAAAAGCTAAATAAAATTACTAATTTCGCAAACAGAAAATAAAAAACCAGCTGAAGGTTAATAATATGGCAAGATTCGAATTAAAACTTCCTAAAATGGGAGAAAGTGTTGCAGAAGCAACAATTACCAACTGGTTAAAAGAAGTTGGAGACAAAATCGAAATGGACGAAGCCGTACTTGAAATTGCTACTGATAAAGTAGACAGTGAAGTACCAAGTGAAGTTTCGGGTGTTTTGGTCGAAAAATTGTTTAATAAAGACGATTTAGTAAAAGTTGGCCAAACAATTGCCATTATAGAAACCGAAGCTGGAAGTGTTACAGAAACTGTAGAAGCAGTTGAAACTCCAGTAGAAGTTGCAGTTGCAGAAGTTGCAAAAACAATAGAAGCTGCCAAAGATTATGTTACTGCTCCAAAAACAACTACACCTCAAGATTTTTCACAATCTGATAAATTCTTTTCTCCTTTGGTAAAAAATATTGCTAAAGAAGAAGGAGTTTCTATTGCCGAATTAGAATCTATTTCTGGAACAGGAAATGATGGTCGTGTGACCAAAAATGATATTTTAGTATATATAGAAAACCGAAATTCAAAAGGAAATAATGCTCCAGTAGCAACTCCAACAGAAGTTCAAAGCACACCAATTGCAACAACTCAACAAGCAGTTCAACAAGCAACTCCTATAGCAGAACCAGTTACAAATACGCAACAAAACGTTACTCCAAAAGCAATTCCTGTTTCTGTAAATGGTCAGGATGAAATTGTAGAAATGGACAGAATGCGTAAACTTATTTCTGGATATATGGTGGCATCGTTGCAAACTTCTGCACACGTGCAATCATTTATAGAAGTTGATGTTACCGCCATTTGGGATTGGAGAGAAAAAAATAAAAATGCATTCGAGAAAAGAGAAGGTGAAAAACTGACATTCACTCCTATTTTTATGGAAATTGTTGCCAAAGCATTGAAAGATTTCCCAATGATGAATATTGCTGTAGATGGTGATTATATTATCAAAAAGAAAAACATCAATCTAGGAATGGCAGCAGCATTGCCAAACGGTAATCTTATTGTTCCTGTTATAAAAAATGCCGATCAACTGAATTTATTGGGAATGGCAAAAGCAGTAAACGATTTAGGAAATCGTGCAAAAGCTGGAAAACTAAAACCAGATGATACGCAAGGCGGAACCTATACTGTTACCAATGTAGGTACTTTTGGTTCTGTGTTTGGCACACCAATTATCAACCAACCACAAGTTGGAATTCTTGCTCTTGGTGCCATTAGAAAAGTTCCTGCAGTAATCGAAACTCCAGAAGGTGATTTTATTGGAATTCGCAAAAAAATGTTCTTGTCGCATAGCTACGATCATCGTGTGGTAGATGGCGCCCTTGGTGGTAGTTTTGTAAAACGAGTTGCCGATTATATGGAAGCCTTTGATGAAAATAGAGATTTTTAAAAAAACAAAAAACCCTTTTAGAGTATGACTTTAAAAGGGTTTTTTAAAATATATACTATGAAAAAAATTATTTTTTTAATATTATTTATTACAAATACTTTGTTCTCGCAGAATGTAGTTTTAGATACAACTTTTGGAACTAATGGTATTACATTAAACCCTGTTTCGCAAACAAATGAATCAATATTGGGTCTAGAATTTCAATCTGATGGAAAAATAATTTGTATTACATCTTTTAATAATCAAAATAACAGCAATATTACTTTGACAAAATACTCGAGCGAAGGAATTTTAGACAAGTCATTTGGCATTAATGGTTATGTTTACACTTTATTAAATTCAGATTTCCCAATTAATTCATTTAAAGTTCAAAATGATGATAAAATTATAGTATCAGGTAGAAATACAGAAAATGGAAATCAAATTTCAATAGTAAGATATAATTTTGATGGAACTATTGATACTACATTTGGAAATAATGGTTTTTCCCAAGGATTTTCTAATTTTTCAGATTCAACAATTGATATTCAGGCAGATTTAAAAATAATATTAGCTGGAAGCTATAGTGGTTTTGAAGGTCGTGATTTTGGAATAATTCGATTAAATAATGATGGTACTTTAGATGAAACTTTTGGAATTAGTGGTAAAGTAAATTATAATTTAGGTATACCCACAAACAACACATTTTCCGACGATGTAGTAAATATTGTTAAAGCTTTGGGTGATAACAAAATTATAATTTCCGGATATACTTATTTAAATGAAATTAATGGAAATGATTTTGCAATGATAAAATTAAATACTGATGGTTCATTAGATACAAGTTTTAATAATAGTGGAAAATTAATTGATGATTATGGTGGGTCTGAGTATTTTGTATGCCTAACAATTGATTCCGAAAATAATATATATGTTGGTGGTCTTTCTAGCTTTAATACATTAACAAGTGTGGCATTTGGTAAATATAGCCTAGAGGGTGTTTTAGTTACTAATTTTGGTAATCAAGGAAAAGTTATTACTTCCTCAAATACAGGAAATTATATGTCAATATCTGATATTGTAGTTGGTCAAGACGGAAGTATAGTTTGTGCAGGTTCAGATTATAATCCAAATAGTTTAACAAGTGATATGTTGTTATTAAAATATACATTAAATGGAAATCTAGACACTACTTTTGATTCAGATGGTATATTTATAAAAGATTATAATAATTTAAGTGATAATTTATCAGCATTAAAAATTAAATCTGATGGGAAAATTTTATGTGGTGGAAATATAAATTTAGGCACTCAAAGTGGGACAGATTCTGGATTAGTTCAGTTTTCTGTCACCAACTTATCAACTTCCCAATATTCAGAAACACAATTTTATGTTTCACCAAATCCATTTATTAATTTTATTAATTTAAATTTTTCTAGTGTCAAATCACTTGAATTAAATATTGAATTGTTTGATATAAATGGCAGAAAAATTCATAACCTTTTGAAAAATAAACAATTTACATCTGGAAATAATCAACTAAAAATTGATTTGCCAGAATCTCTAGCCAATGGTTTATATTATTTAATAATTAAAAATGGTCAAAATACAACTACGTTGAAAGTTTTTAAATAATCAAAAAAAAAACTTTTAGAATGAAATTTTATAAGGTTTTTTATTAGGATATTAAGGAGTTTATTATTTTTAGAAAAATCAATTATTAAAACAATTTTTCTCGTAATCAATAATAAATTCTACTAATTTTTCTTCATTCCTAATTTTGAATTCATCGTTTTTTAATTTTTCAAATAAGATTTTACAATCCGAAAATTTTGACAACATTTCTTTCTGAGTTATTAATCTACTCAATCCGTTTGGAATTAATTCTATAATTTCTTGATTTGGTTTTTTAACTAAAAATACTCTATAAATAGCAAAATATGGACTTCTTTTTGTTACAACTTTTACTAATTTATAAAATAATTTTACATTATTTGAATAATATCTTTCGGCGAAAATACTATCATCAACATTATCATATGTTGTTACTTTATCATCCATTCTAATTTTGAAAGATTTTAAATCTTTTGGATAATAGTCTTTTGTCACACCATCATTAATTACTGTTATTTTTTCTTGAATTGATAAAATTTTATTTTTTTTGAAAATCATATCTCCTTCTATTAAAATTTGAACACTTAAACTATCATTTTCTTTAGTTGTAATTTGGCCGTAATAGGTTTGTGAAAAACACATTGATAGTTGAAAAAAAAATAGTGTCAAATTAATAGTTTCATAGTTATTTTAAATTTAATTATTGGATTGTATATTTATTTGATTTTTTTTTAAATTATAATTTCAACGTTCTAATGCATTTTATCAATTCTTTTTATATCAGCTTTGAATAAATATTTTTAAAGCACAATCATTTTAATATCTATAATGTTTACTAATTGTTTATTTGTTAAGTATAAATAAAAAAATTAATTAAAAAAATTAAATTGTTATTCTAATAAGTCTGAATTAAAACATCCGTTGGTATGTTTAATCTTGTATGCAATTGTCTAATCATTTCTAGTGATAGTTTTCTTTTTTTGTTCAGAATTTCACTAGCGCGACTTTTAAAACCAATAATTTTAGCTAAATCGTTTTGGGTATATCCCATTTGTTCCATTCTAAATTTTATTGCTTCTATTGGATCTGGCATTTCAATCGGAAAATGTTCCTTTTCATATTGGTCAATTAAAATGCCTAAAAGTTCTAATTCGTCTCCTTCTTCTGTTCCTCTTTTTGCATCAAAGATTATTTCAAGTCTTTCTAAAGCTTGATTATAATCGTTTTCTATTTTAATAAGATTTATATTCATATTCTATATTGTGTTAGCATTAATTTTATCATATTCAGCGTGAGTTCCTATAAATCGTATCCAAATCATTTCATATTCAAAATTTATTTTTACAATTAACCGGTAATTATTTCCTTTGATATTAAAAACAATTCGATTTTCACTTAAAATACTCGCACTAGGATATTCTTCTTTTATTTCGTTTGGGTTTTGCCAAGTTGCTTTACTGGCTTCTCTATACCACGATTTCAACTGTTGTTCGCAATCAGAATGAATTCCCCAAAATTCCCTCAATATTTTTACCGCTATTACTCTCAACTTTTTTATCAAAGATATTAAATATTTCCCATTTTGGTAACTTATTTTCATTTATTTTAAAAATAAATATAATAAACTTTTTTTTTTACCATTTGATAATTTACCTATAACACCTTTTTTTATTTCAGAAATCTTCAAAACATCGATAAACGGTAACATCAAAACTTTATATTTGTTCCTCTAAAAATTATAAATGGAACTCAAACTCACAAGACCTATCTGTTTTTTTGATCTTGAAACTACAGGAATAGAAGTCTCTAAAGATAGAATAGTAGAAATCTCAATTTTCAAAGTTTTCCCCAACGGAAACAAGGAAAGTAAAACGTGGTTGGTCAATCCAGAAATGCCAATACCACCACAATCAACTGCAATTCACGGAATTACAAACGAAAAAGTAGCCAACGAACCCACTTTCAACACCTTAGCATCACAAGTTCATGCGATGATAAAAGATAGTGATTTGGCTGGTTTTAATTCGGATAGATTCGATATACCATTACTTGCCGAAGAATTGCTTCGTGCAGGAGTAGATTTTGATATGAAAAGTCGCGTATCTGTAGATGTGCAAACTATTTTTCATAAAATGGAAGAACGCACTTTGAGTGCAGCGCTCAAATTCTATTGCGGAAAAAGTCTAGAAAATGCCCATTCTGCCGAAGCAGACACTATGGCAACCTATGAAATCCTCAAAGCACAACTCGATCGTTATCCTGAATTAGAAAACGATATGAAAACCTTATCTGAATTTACAACTCGCAAAAAATCACTCGATTTTGCAGGTTTTATAGGTATCAATGAAGATGGTCAAGAAATTTTTGCTTTCGGAAAACATAAAGGTGTTTTGGTAGATGATGTCTTTGATAAAGAACCAGGCTATTTTGGTTGGATTCAAAATGCTGATTTCCCGTTATACACCAAAAAAGTTTTAACTGCAATCAAGTTAAGAAAACTCAATACAAAATAAGTTCTTGAAAAAGTAACAACCAAAGAATGAAAATAATTTGCATAGGTAGAAATTATACCAAACATATAGAAGAGTTACAAAATGAGCGTCCAGAAGAACCTGTGGTGTTTATAAAACCCGATTCTGCTATATTACTCAAACAACATCCATTTGTAATTCCAGAATTTTCTCAAGATATTCACCACGAAATAGAACTCATTGTAAAAATAAGTAAAGTAGGAAAATACATCGAACCAAAATTTGCTCATAAGTACTATGATGAGATAAGTGTCGGCATCGATTTTACCGCTAGAGATTTACAACAAAAACTAAAAAATGCTGGATTGCCTTGGGAAAAATCAAAGGCTTTTGACGGTTCAGCGGTTATTGGAGACTTTATATCGAAAAAAATTTTTAGTTCGTTAGAAAGTATTAATTTTGAACTATCAAATAACGGAAAAACTGTTCAAAAGGGAAATTCTAGCTTGATGTTGTGGAAAATTGACGAACTTATTTCATACGTTTCTCAATACTTTACACTCAAAATTGGAGACATCATTTTTACAGGAACGCCAGAAGGAGTTGCAGCCGTAAAACCAGATGACGTTTTAGAAGGATTTTTAGAAAATAATAAACTATTTACAATTAAAGTAAAATAAATGGCCCTAAACTACAACTTAGCGAAAGTATATGCACTTTCAGACAATGATCCTGAATTTGTAAACCAAATCATCTCACTTTTTGTGACCGAAGTTCCGTTAGATTTAATTCAAATCAAGTTAGGAATCAAAACCAAAGACTACAAGTTAGCCTATGCTTATGCGCACAAAATCAAACCTTCCTTAGATTTGATGGGAATGTCAGTTGCCTTCGAAGAAATTCTTCAAATAGAAGCTTGGACAAAAGCCGAAGGAAAACGCAAAGAAATTCAAGCCACTTTTGATAGTGTCGAATCTCAAATAGAAAAAGCAGCAAAAGAAATCACAAAAGATTTCAGTCTATAATAGTATTCAAATCTTGAGCTTGTCTTGCTGTACGCTGCAAGCTCTTTTTTTGAATTGTTTTTTTAAACACAAACAAAAGGAGCTTCCGTTGGTCGCTCTTTTTTTGTTATAAAAAATACTATTCAAAACTGCGAGGCTTTTCACTTCCATCAAGGCTAAAATAACAGCCAAGTTCCGTCTTAAATTTGTATCTTTGGGTTCAAAAAAAAATAATTCCATAATTAATGAAAGCTACCATAGTAACCATTGGCGACGAAATTCTTATTGGTCAAATTGTCGATACCAATTCAGGATTTATTGCCAAATCGCTAGATAAAATAGGAATAGAAGTTACCGAAATGATTTCTATATCAGATCAAAAACAACATATATTAGATACTTTTTCTCAATTACAGAATAAAGTTGATTTGGTCATTATCACTGGAGGATTAGGACCAACAAAAGACGATATTACCAAACATACTTTTTGCGAATATTTTCAAGACACTTTAATCCGCAATCAAGAAGTAGAAGATCACGTGGTAAATATGTTTCAAAATCTTTTTAAAATTGAAGCATCACAAATCAACAAAGACCAAGCATTGGTTCCTTCAAAATGTATCGTTCTAAAAAATATATACGGCACTGCACCTGGAATGTGGATGAAAAAAGAAAACACCGTTTTCATTTCGCTGCCAGGCGTACCTTATGAAATGAAAGGTATTGTTAGCAACGAAATCATTCCTAAACTTGTTCAAGAATACAAACGACCTTATATTATTCATAAAACTATTCTTACCTACGGTCAAGGAGAAAGCAGAGTTGCAGAACGCATCGAAGATTGGGAAAACAACTTACCTAGTTTCATTAAATTAGCCTATTTGCCAAGTCCAGGAAGAGTTCGTTTACGACTTTCGGCTCGAGGCACAGATAAAGAATTATTAGAAAACACAATTGAAGAAAAAGTACACTCACTCACAACATTAATCGGTGATATTATTGTTGGTTTTGATGATGATGAAACCATAGAAGTGGTTTTAGGCAGATTATTAAAAAAACAAAACCAAACTATAGCTACCGCAGAAAGTTGTACAGGAGGCAAAATTGCACAAGTTATTAGTTCAGTAGCTGGAGCATCCAATTATTTCAAAGGAAGTATTGTGTCTTATGCAACAGAAGTCAAAATAAATGTGCTCGGAATCTCAGAAAACTTAATTTCTGAATATTCTGTAGTTAGCGCCCAAGTAGCCAAACAAATGGCAATAAATTGCAAAAAAATTATGAAAACCGATTTTTCTATCGCCACAACTGGAAATGCCGGACCACAAAAAGGAGATTCAAATGCAGCAATTGGAACTGTTTTTATTGCCATTGCAACTCCCGAAGAAGTTGTAGTTCAGGAATTTAATTTTGGACAACCACGAGAAAAAGTAATTGACAGAACCGTAAATAAAAGTTTAGAAATGCTGCAAAAAGAAATTTTAAAAAATCTAGTTTAAATTTTTGTTTCATCCGTTTATTTTTCTTTTCTTTGCACCCTGATTTTGAATAACGATAAAAGATAAGCATAATGTCAAGAGTTTGTGACCTTACAGGAAAAAGAGCGATGGTAGGAAATAATGTTTCTCACGCTATGAACAAGACAAAGAGAAAATTCTCTGTGAACTTGGTTAAAAAACGTTTTTACCTTCCTGAAGAAGATAGATGGATTACTCTAAGAGTAGCCGCTTCTACAATAAAAACAATTAATAAAAATGGAATCGCTGCAGTTTTGAAAAAAGCACAGTCAGAAGGATTTATTAAATAATCTATTCCTAAATAAATATAAAGCAAGATGGCAAAGAAAGGTAATAGAATTCAAGTAATATTAGAATGTACTGAGCACAAAACAAGTGGTGTTGCAGGAACTTCTAGATATATAACAACAAAGAACAAAAAAAATACTCCAGATAGATTAGAGATTAAAAAATTTAATCCAATCTTGAAAAGAGTAACTGTTCACAAAGAAATTAAATAATAATAAAGATTTTAATAAAAATCTCTAATCTATAAATTTTAGAGACCCTATTGAAATTCAAATAAAAATTTGAACCATGGCAAAGAAAACCGTAGCATCGTTACAAACATCTTCTAAGAGATTATCAAAAGCCATCAAAATGGTAAAATCTCCAAAAACAGGTGCATATACTTTCGTAGAAAGCATTATGACTCCAGAAGAAGTAGATACTTTCTTAAAAAAGAAATAATCTAAAATAAATTTATACTAAAGCTACTTTCTTTCGGAAGTAGCTTTTTTATTTTTATATTTACCAGATTATATTTGTATTAATCCTAAGTGATAAATACTTCATTCTTAATACTTTTTAAATAATGAGTTTTTTTAAAAGAATATTTTCCTCAGAAAAAAAAGACCACAATATTAGTGAACAAGAGAAACAAACTTTAGACAAAGGTCTAGAGAAATCAAAAGTTTCTTTTTTCTCTAAACTTACCAAAGCTATAACAGGAAAATCTAAAGTCGATGACGAAGTTCTTGATAATCTTGAAGAAATTCTTGTGGCTTCAGATGTTGGAGTAAACACTACTCTAAAAATCATTACAAGAATAGAAAAAAGAGTTGCTGAAGATAAATATTTAGGTACCGAAGAATTAAACCAAATTCTTAGAGACGAAATATCAGGTTTACTTTCTGAAACAAATCTTGGTGAACCTACAGAATTTATCATTCCGCTAAATATAAAACCTTATGTTTTGATGGTTGTAGGTGTTAATGGTGTTGGCAAAACTACTACTATCGGCAAATTGGCATATCAATTCAAAAAACAAGGGTATAATGTTGTACTTGGTGCTGCAGATACTTTTCGTGCAGCAGCTATTGATCAATTACAAATTTGGGCTGATCGTGTTGGCGTTCCTTTGGTAAAACAACAAATGGGAAGTGATCCTGCATCTGTAGCTTTTGACACGCTACAAAGCGCTGTTGCTCAAAATGCTGATATAGTGATTATTGATACCGCTGGTAGATTGCACAATAAAGTCAACCTTATGAATGAGTTGACCAAAGTAAAAAGAGTAATGCAAAAAGTAGTCGAAGATACTCCAAACGATGTGCTTTTGGTTCTTGATGGTTCTACAGGTCAAAACGCTTTTGAACAAGCCAAACAATTTACAGCAGCTACTGAAGTGACTTGTCTTGCGGTTACAAAACTTGACGGTACAGCAAAAGGCGGTGTCGTTATCGGTATTTCAGATCAATTTCAGATTCCTGTTAAATATATTGGTGTTGGAGAAGGAATAGAAGATTTACAAGTTTTTAATAAATATGAATTTGTAGATTCATTCTTTAAATAATAAAAAATCAAAAAAGGACATTTTAATAAATGTCCTTTTTGTTTTTAAACTATTGATATAAATCGTTTATTTTTGACCAAAGCTCGTTATCAAATCCTGACAAGGCAAATGTTGGATTATCTGGATTGGCAACTTCTCCCATTCTTATAATAACCATTTTTTTACTAGGAACTACATATATTTTCTGATCGTTTTTTCCTAAAGCACAATACAAATCACTTGGTGCATTTGGAATCAAATTACCAGAAAATTGATTTTGAGATTGAGGCAAATGAAAACTTGATTTCCCATTTAACCACCATAAATAACCGTAAGCTTGATTAATACTTTGTGAAGTTGTAGTTGCTTGATTTAAATAAGTTTCGTTAACAATTGTTGTGCTGTTCCATTTTCCTTTATTTAGAATTAACTGACCAAAACGAGCCATATTTCTAGTAGTACTCCAATAAACACTTAAACCTCCTGTATTTATCCAGGCACCGCCAGTCATTCCTATTTTATCTCTTAATTTGGTATTGAAATAATTAGTCCACGTTTGTCCGCTTTTTTCAGCAATTACATCTTGCAATTTTACATATACATTATGGTATGCCCAACGAGTTCCCGCATCAGCAACATATTGAAGATTGGCTGGCGAAACATCATCACCTAAAGCATCATTCAAACCAGAATTCATTGATAATAAATTTTTGCAAGTTATAAGATTTTCTTTTTCTAATGGTGCACTTGTCCAACCTGTTCCTAAATAATCTGAAACTTTATTGTTTATATTTATCAAACCGTCTTGTTGTGCAATTCCTATTGCTGTAGAAGTTAATGTTTTTCCTGCACTTGCCCAATACCAAGCAGTAACTGCATCGTGACCATTAAAATAATTTTCCATCACAATTCTACCATTAACCAAAACTATAAATCCTTTGGTGTGTTTTAGATTCAAATAATCTAAAAGGGGTTGCACCGCATTTTGATTCCAACCTAAACTCTCAATAGATTTTGTTTCCCAAGTATTGTTACCATCATTTGGAGGAAAATACATTGCTTCTTCAGGAACATTGGCACAACAATCCTCTTGTGGACCACAACTGTATGCAAAAACAAGAAGTAGCAATAGAATTGTATATTTTTTCATGACATAATATTTTATCATTTGACTTATCAAATTCAAAATGGTTTAATCAAAATTAGTTTTTAATCGGTAAAATAAATTGTATTTTTATTTTTTTAATTTCAACATGAAAAAATCACTCCTACTATTTTTATTTTATTTCCTTTTGATTTCTTGTCATAAGGAAATTACTGAAAATGATATTGCAAAAATAAATGGTTATTGGGAAATAGAAAAAGTAGTTTTTCCGGATGGAAATGAAAAAAAATATACCATTAACGAAACGTATGATTATTTTGAAATAAAAAATAATTCAGGATTTCGCAAAAAAGTAAATCCTCAACTTGACGGAACTTTTTTAGTAAATGATACTTATGAAAAAGTAACTATTAATAAAGAAAAGGAAAATTATTTTCTAAATTATTCAACTTCATTTTCTAAATGGAAAGAAAAAATAATAACACTTACGGATTCTGAATTAGTTTTAATTAATACAAATAACGAATACCATTACAAAAGAGCAACACCAATAAATATTATTCCCAATGGCAAAAAGACTCAATAACGAAAGCTCGATTGGCGATGTTTTAAAAGAGATTATTCAAGTAAATAAATTGCAACCAGGCATTGACCAAATTGCAGTAAAAGAAGCTTGGAAAGCCTTAATGGGCAATGGTGTAAATAGTTATACTAGAAATATTATCTTAAAAGGAAACATTTTGTATGTTGAGCTAACTTCTGCAGTTTTGAGAGAAGAATTGAGCTTTGGTAAAGACAAAATCATCAAAATGATTAATGAGGAATTGCGACGTGACGTAGTGAAAGAAGTTGTGTTGCGATAGAAGTTTAGATTATTAGAATTTTAAAACTAAAAAAAATAATTCTTTTTATAAAAACAAACCCACTTCAATGAAGTGGGTTTGTTTATATATATCTAAAAAGTCTAAAAAGCTAACTTTCTAGGAAGTCTAATCTAGAATTGCTCTCTACCTGCAAAATGAAAAGCACTTTCGATAGCTGCATTCTCATCGCTATCAGAACCGTGAACTGCATTTTCTCCAATAGAAGTTGCATATTTTTTACGAATAGTTCCTTCTGCTGCATCTGCTGGATTTGTAGCACCAATAAGGTTTCTAAAATCTTCGATTGCATTTTCTTTTTCAAGAATTGCAGCCACAATAGGACCACGAGACATAAATTCAACTAATTCTCCGTAAAAAGGTCTTGCTGCGTGTACTGCATAAAATGCTTGAGCATCTGCTACAGTAAGTTGTGTTAATTTCAAAGAAACAATTTTGAAACCACCTTCAGTTATCATATTTAAAATTCCTCCGATGTGACCGTTTTCAACCCCATCAGGTTTAATCATTGTGAATGTTCTATTCGTTGCCATATACTATTTTTTAATTTGGGTGCAAAAGTAAGCAATTATTTGGATTTTTAAATAGTATGTCTAAGCAATTTTGGAAAACAAATGCATAAAAAAAATCCCTTACTAAAAAAGCAAGGGATTTGATATTTAAAAAAACCAGTTATTAGTTTTTAACCAATTTGATAGTTTCTGTAGCATTTGCTGTAGCGATTTTAGCAAAATAGATTCCAGCATTTAAGCTAGAAGCATTTACTTTAGCTTCGTTTGAAGCACCGTTTACAGTAAGAACAACTTTTCCTAAAACATCTACAATTTGAACAGAAGTAATGGCATTATTTGCAGATACAAAATTCCAGTTGTTTGCAGTTGGGTTTGGATAAACTCTAAAGTTATTAGAAGCAAATTTAGTTGTTGCTAAAGGTGCACCAAATTCGAAATCTCCTGAAACTCTATTAAAAGTAACTCCGTATGTACCAGCAATTACTGGAATATTATCACTTGTAGTTGCTAAAGCTGCACCTACAGGGAAACTTGTACTACCATAGTTTGGAGTATTCCAAGCACGATTTGTTCTAAATTTAGCACCATTAGTTTCAACTGCAGTAATACTATCGATAGAATAATTTGCACCATCAGTTGTAGTCAAGTCAAAATCAAAACCATCACCCCAACCACCAAAAGCTTGACCAGTAAGACTGATTCCAGGGAAAGAAAAAGTATATTCACCAGTTGTTAAGTTGAAAACTACATCATAAGTACCTGATGCAGTAGCTGTAATGTTACCACCAGTTGTAGTAGCAACACCTGCTGGCCAACCTGAACCACCATAATTTGGTTGACTCCAATCGTGGTTTGTTCTGAATTTTAATTCATTATTTCCTGCTGTACCATCAACAAGAAGAGCATTATAAGTATAAATAACACCATCTGTTGTAGTCATGTCTCCAGCATCACTACCCCAACCTCCAACAGCTGTACCAATAATACTAATTACTGGGTAAACTGGAGCAGCTACAAAACTATATTCTCCTGTAGTTAAATTTACAGAAACCGAAGTATACGTACCTGCTACAACAGGAATCATTAAAGTGTCATCTACAATTGTACCAGTTGGGAAAGTATTTCCACCAAATATAGCAGTATCAACACTAAATTGTGCCATACCATCCAATAATGTAATATTTGAAACTGTGAATGTTTCTACATCTAAAGTTGACATTGTAGCTTCTCCACCTGTAACAGCTGAACCGATAATTTTTACAGTTGGAATTGGTGATCCTCCAGAAAAATTATATTCACCAGTAGTACTATTAAATGTTACATCATAAGTACCTGCAATACACAAAATATTTGCACCATTTTGAGTACCAACTCCAGAAGGAAATGCTGGATTACCCCAGTTAACAGCCCAAGCATGATCTGCTCTAAATTTTATACCACCACCTGCATCAGCAGAAGCACAAACTAATCCTGAATACGTCCAGTTTTCACCATCAGTTGATGTCATATCAATGTCATTAGCATCTCCCCAACCACCAACACCTTGTCCTATAATAGAAACAACACCTGGATTTTGTGCATTTACATTGAATGCAGTTAAGAAAATTGCAAATAATAAAAGTAATTTTGTTTTCATAATTTTTTAGTTTAAATTAAATTTCAATAAAAATAATAAAAATTGTCATATAAAACGATATCGTAAATTTTATTCGGTCACGAAAACGTTTTCGTGTTGATAACATTGTAGTTTTTAACATTTGTTTGCGCTTGAAAAAAAGGAATTACATTATTTTTTTGACAACTATCTAATTTTTATCCCAAAAAAATAACGTAATATAATTTCTTTACACTTAAAATTATTGCTTTATTAATTTTATCGTTTTTGTAGCAGTTTCAAAATCAATTTTTGCGAAATAAACTCCAGCATCAAAACTAGAACAATCTATGTTGATTTCTTTAGAAAGAGCTTCTTTTTCTAGAATCGTTTTTCCTAAAATATCATAAATTTTAATATTTTTAATATTTTCATAGGAAGCTATAAAATTCCAATTATTTGATGTTGGGTTTGGAAATACTTTGCAATCTTGACTTTCAAATTTTGTGATGGTTAAAGTATTTTGAAAACTATAGGCACCACTCGATTTATCAAATGAAATGTTATAATTTCCGGCAGTTACAGGAATATTTGCACCATCTTGAACTCCAGTTCCAAAAGGAAAAGAAGCCGAACCCCAATTGCTGGTCCAAAGATTATCTTTTCTAAATTTTACCGTTCCGTTTGTAAGTGGAAAATTAGTAAGCGTATACGTAAAACCATCTGTTGTGTTCATATCAGTATCTGGAACTTCATAACCGTTGATAGCTGTACCTAAAATTCCGATACTTGGTGTGGCAAAACTATATGCTCCAGTAGTTCTATTGAAAGTTACAAAATATTCTCCACCAGGAATAAACAATGATGGACCACTCAAAACAGCTGTTCCGGTTGGGAAACTTGTACTTCCCCAAACTGAATTTGTATCATTATCTTGACGAAAATATGCTTGACCGCTACTGAAATAAAATCCTGAAAGTGTGTATGTAATTCCATCGGTAGTTGTCATATCAATATCTGGACCTGCATAACCATTTTGAGAATCTACAGCTGGACCCCAAATTCCGATACTAGGAAAAATAGTGGTGGGAATGAAAGTATAGGTTGAATTTTGGATATTAAAAGTCACATTATAAACTCCTGCAACCGTTTGTATATTATTTGCACTATTTAGAATTCCTTGCCCATTTGGGAAAGTATTTCCACCCCAATTGTTGGTCCAAGAATAATCTTGTCTGAATTTTACTTCACCTGTTGAAACTGTTAAATTAGAAATTGAATAGTTGATATTGTCAATGGTTGACAAAGTAATTTCGGGAGTTGTTTGATTTTCTGGCCAACCATTAACACCAGTTCCTACAATACTAATAATTGGTGTTGGTGCTGTAGGCTCAAAACTATAGGCACCAGAACTACTATTGAAAGAAACAATATAAGTTCCTGCAGTAACAGGAATATCTGGTCCGTTTTGAACTCCAGTTCCAGAAGGAAAACTAGAATTTCCCCAATTGACATCCCAAGAATGACTTTGTCTAAACTTGATGTTACCAGTCGTAAAAGTAGCTTGTTGCTGAAAAGTATACAAACTAAATTGTGCCATATCTAGTTCGCTAGAAAGTGCCGTACCAATCATACTTACTTGTGCTTGATTGGAATTGATTACTCCGATAAAAAGTAAAAAATAAAGTAATTTTTTTTTCATATTTAAAAAATTATAATTGAAAATTGATGCTCTAATGGTTTTAATTCGCTAAGCAATTCAAGAATGATCTGTTTTCCGTTTTCTAAATAAAATTCCGAAAAATTGGCCTGTCGTTCTTGCAATCCTTGATTCGGAAAAAGTTGATTTTGCAAATCAGTAATACGTTCTAAAGCTTCTGAATGTTTTCTTTTTTGAGCTTTCAATAATCTACGCTCCAGATTTTCTAATCCTTTAAGTTGTTTTGCTTCTTGCGCTTTTACAGCACCTTCAAACGATTTGTCGGTTTGATGCACTAAAGAATGCAAATAATGAAACTGATTTTTGAGATGCTCTTTTTGAATAGACAAATCTATAGGAAATTCCGAAAACGAAATTACTTTATTGTTTAATAATTCGGTTTGTTTTGAAAATAAATCTTCCCAAGATAGTTTTAATTTCTCGGCTTTAAGATGTTGTTTTTCTGTTACTAACAAAGCTGAATTACGCAATAAAAGAATCGGAAATGTCACTTTGAAAGCTTCAAACATGGATTGTAATTCCATCCAATAGGCAATTTCGCCACCTCCACCAATGTAGCATAAATTGGGCAAAATTACTTCTTGATACAAAGGTCTTAAAATAACATTTGGACTAAATTTCTCAGGATGATTTTCAGCTAGATGTAAAATTTCGGTTTCAGAAAATGTTATTTTGGTATTATTGACTTTATAAATTCCGTTTTCTAAAATAATGCGTTCTCTGAGATTTGTATCTAAATAAAACAAATTGATTTCACGAGGATTTACTTGAATCGCATACTCTTTTAAAGAGGCAATAGTTTCCGAAACTTTATGATAAGAAGTTTGTTTGAGCAATTCTTCTTTTATATAAGGAACAAATTCTTTTTTTAAATTTTGATTATCAGCATCCAGAATCACCAAACCAAACTCGCCAAATAATTCATTTGCCAAAAAACGGGTTGCATCTGCTAAATTTTTGTGCTCTAAATAGGATTTTCTAAATAACTCTTTAATGGTATTTGCATTAATACCAGAGCCAATTTCTTTAGAAAACACTTCATAAACTTCTTCTAAACCTTCAGTTGATAATCGTCCAACAGCACCACCACTAGCAGCATTCCACCTGAATTTTTTTCCTTTAAAATTAAAATAATTTATTTCTTCAAAATCGTGGTCTTCTGTTGCCATCCAATAAACGGGCACGAAATTATAAGTTGGGTATTTTGCCTTTAATTCTTTGGTAAGGTTTATTGTAGAAATAATTTTATATAAAAAATACAATGGTCCAGTAAACAAATTGAGCTGATGACCAGTTGTTATTGTAAACGTATTCTGGGTTTGTAAACTTTCGATATTTATTTTGGTTAAATCTGAAATTTCAATTGATGCATATTGGCTTTTTAAAACCGAAACAAGTGTTGCTCTTTTTGATGCATCTATGAAATTTTTATGCTTTTCTTGAATTTGTAATTCAAAATTTTCAATAGACGGAAAACGATTGTAAAGTTCTTTTAATTCTGGCTTTTGGTTTAAGTAATCTACCATTAACGGAATGAAATATCCAGAATTTTGATACGTAATACAATCGGTTGGCATAATCTAATTTTTTGTAAAAGTACAAAATTTCATTTTTATTTGGTGAATTCAAATAATATTTAGACATTTGTCTAAATATATAAATAAATGAATGCTATTTTCAAAGCTTTGAATGATGCTACACGAAGAGAAATTTTAGAATTATTAAAAGAAAAAGATTTGTCAGCTGGCGAAATTGCTGATTTTTTTAATATTTCAAAACCTAGTATTTCGCATCATTTAGATATATTAAGACAAGCAGACTTGATTTCGTCAGAGAAAAAAGGACAGTTTGTGATTTATTCCATCAATACTACCATTATGGAAGACGTTTTGCAATGGATTTTAACTTTAAAAAAATAACAAATGAACACTACTTTCAAAAAAGAATTACCCTTATTAGCAGTTGTTTTACTTCCAATTGTTTACTTATTTTATACTTGGAATACATTACCAGAAAAAGTGCCCACACATTTTAATATCAATGGAGAAATTGATGCTTGGGGTAATAAAAATTCATTGATTATTATGATTTTATTACTACCTGTTTTAACCTATATATTAATGACGATTGTTCCGAAAATAGATCCTAAAAAGAGATTGGATTTAATGGGTGGAAAATACCATCAATTGAAATTTATTTTGGTTTCATTCATGTCGATTTTAGCTTTATTTATAATTTATATTTCTAAAAATCAAAACCTAACGAGTCCAAATATTATATTAGTTTTAATAGGGATATTAATTTTTGCATTAGGGAATTATTTCAAAGTTATTCAACAAAATTATTTTATCGGAATCAAAACTCCTTGGACATTAGAGAACAAAGAAGTCTGGAAATTAACTCATATTCTTGCTGGAAAACTCTGGATAATTGGAGGATTACTTATTGTTATTTTAAGCTTAATGCTTCCAGAAAACATCAATTTTTATGTATTTATCACCATTTTAGTGGTCATTGCATTATATCCAGTGGTCTATTCTTATGTGAAATTTAAAGAATTGAAAACAGTAAATTAGAGTATCTTTGCCAAGATTTTTTTATTGAAACTTGAAAACGCAACTACTTCTCATAACGCCACCATTCACGCAACTTAATACACCGTATCCTGCTACGGCATATATCAAAGGTTTTTTGAATACTAAAAACATATCATCTTATCAGATGGATTTGGGTATTGAGGTTATTTTAGAATTGTTTTCAAAAAAAGGATTGACAGCTATTTTTGAGTTGAAATTCTCTCAAAAAATATCCGATAATTCCCAACGGATTCTTGCTTTGAAAGATGAATATATCAAAACCATCAATCCGGTAATCTCTTTTTTACAAGGCAACAACCCTACTCTAGCGCTTCAGATTTGTACTGATAATTTTCTTCCAGAAGCTTCAAGATTTTTGCAACTAGAAGAAACAGATTGGGCTTTTGGAACTATGGGAACACAAGACAAAGCCAAACATCTTGCTACTTTGTATCTCGAAGATTTGTCTGATTTTATTG
>JAYTNO010000032.1:0-2004 GCA_043748275.1 Flavobacterium sp.
TAAACACCTTTTACACCATCTACTTCTATTAGATGTGCACCAAGTTTTTCATAAAGACGAAAATGTTTTCCTGCTTTGAATAAATCGATATCAAAATCGTGAAAAGGGAATAGGATTGTACTTTGTTCATTGTTTATTTTTTTATTCTCACTAAAGTGAATTTATTCTTTTATAATTTTTTGTGTAAATGTTTTTCCTTTTGATTGAACTTGGATGAAGTAGATGCCTTGTTTCAATTTTGAAATATCAATTTGCTTTACACCATTAATTGATTCAAAAACTTCTTTACCTAAAATATTAATAATTTTTATATTTTCAATATTCTTTTCAATTCTTATATTAATTATTCCTTTTGAAGGATTTGGATCAATAGAAATTTTTGATTTATCTGTAAAATCAACTTCAAACAATGAGGAACAAACAACTTGTGTTGGTGTAAATACATTTGTCATTGTTCCAATTCCTAATTGACCTGATAGATTTTTACCCCAAGAAAACAATGCATTATCTTGTTTTATTCCAGATGTGAAATATTGTCCAGAATGAATTGATTTCCAGTTTGTATTGTTTCCTATTTGAGTTGGAACTAATTTAGAAGTAGTTGTACCATCGCCAAGACTTCCATTAATATTTGGACCCCAACCCCACATTGTTCCATCCAATTTTAATGCCATTGAATGTAAATAACCAGCAGAAACCATTTGCCAATTACTAGATGTTGTAATTTGTGTTGGTATGTATTTATTAACAGTAGTATTATCTCCTAGTTGTGCATTTAGATTGTAACCCCAAGTCCAGAGTGTACCATTGTTTTTAATTGCCATACTATGCATCGACCCTGTAGAAATACTTTGCCAAGTATTTTGTATTCCAATCTGAACAGGAGCAAATCTCCACAAAGTTGAACCATCTCCTAATTGTCCAAAATCATTAAACCCCCAAGCCCAAAGTGTTCCAGATGTTTTTAGCGCAATTACAAAATCATAACCAGCACTAATATCACCCCAATTTGTACTAGTTCCTATTTGTGTAGGAACCAAAATATTTGGATTTGAAGTTCCAATGTTAGAATCTCCATAACCCAACTGTCCATGATTATTACTACCCCAAGTCCAGATTGTGCCATTATTTTTGATAGCAATTGAAAAATAAAATCCACATTTTGCAACTTTCCAATCAAAATCTGATCCGATTTGAACAGGATAATTTTTATTAATGGTTGTGCCATCTCCTATTGCTCCATAGGCATTATAACCCCAAGCCCAGAGACTTCCATTATTTTTTATTGCCAGATTATGGCTTCCTCCTGAAGAAACCATTTTCCAATCTGTTTCCGAACCAATCAGTACAGGACTTGTTTTGAAAGTATTAGTTCCGTCACCAAGATTTCCGTTAGCATTAAAGCCCCAACCCCAAAGTGTTCCGTTGAGAGCAATGGCCATTTGATGAGTATCTCCCGAAGAAATGGATTTCCAACATTGCGAATAGTTTGAAATTGAATATATAAGTATTATTGTTAGTGAAAATTTCTTTATCATATAATTTTAATTTATTTTATATTAACTTCAAATGAATTAATTTAATAAAATTTTTATTTGCACATTATTTTATATTATTTCATCAAAAAAATTAGTTGATTATAAACTAATTATCGCAAATTAAGAATAAGAATTTTATTTTTCTTTCTTTTCTGTACTTGATGAATTTTAATTATATTAAATATTTCTAAATTTAGTGAATTATTTGTTAAAACATAATTTACTTTAATAATTTATATTAAGAAATTAGAATTATTTGAATTTTAAAAAGCTATTTATTAAATAAGATATATGTAATATTTTTTATAAATTTTAATATTATTATGTTTTAATTACAACATCAAATTATTTTAAAAAAGTACAGGAATAATTAAAAAACAAAAAACCCTTCATCAAAGATGAAGGGTTTTCAAAAGAAAGGCGACGACATACTCTCCCACAAATTGCAGTACCATCTGCGCAGGCG
>JAYTNO010000033.1:0-13842 GCA_043748275.1 Flavobacterium sp.
TTCGAAAAAAGAAAAAATCGACAAACTTTCAAAATACATCTACGTAATTGGTTATGTCATTTTCCCATTCATTTTAATTAGCAAAATTCCATTTGGAAAACACGGATTTAATCCCCAAATTATAATAAGCATCTTTATTCTAATTTGGACCAATGATACCTTTGCCTATATTGTTGGAAAATCTATTGGAAAGCACAAACTATTAGAGAAAATATCACCTAAAAAAACAGTTGAAGGCTTTTTTGGCGGAATGCTATTTTCTATAATTGCCGGAATTTTAATTTCAAAATTTTATATTGGCGGTTCAATTCTTATTTGGACTGTAAGCCCAATAATTATCAGCATATTCAGTACTATAGGCGACTTAATCGAATCTAAATTTAAAAGAATCGCAGCTGTAAAAGACAGCGGAACTATAATGCCTGGCCATGGTGGTATTCTAGATCGACTGGATAGTATTATATTTGTAGCACCATTTGTTTATTTGTTTTATCAAATTTTATATTATGTTTCATAAAGAAGGCGGAAAAATTATTCTAATAGCAACTACACTAACGGTAGTTTTCTTATTATTGGCTGATAAATTTGTTACTATTTTCTGGCTCCAAAAAGCGATTCAGATTTTAGTCTTATTTTTTTTAATTCTAATCTTACAATTTTTCAGAAATCCAAAAAGAGAAGTTGCCATCAATGATAATCACATTATTGCACCAGTTGATGGAAAAGTTGTAGTAATTGAGGAAGTATTTGAAGCAGAGTATTTCAAAGACAACCGTTTACAGGTTTCTATTTTTATGTCACCTATTAATGTTCACGTTACTCGATATCCAGTAAATGGGAAAATAAATTTTAGTAAATATCATCCTGGAAAATATTTGGTTGCTTGGCATCCTAAAGCAAGTACAGAAAATGAACGTACAACAATTGTTGTTGAAAATAAAGTTTTTGGTGAAATTTTGTACCGCCAAATTGCTGGTGCATTAGCTCGTAGAATCGTGAATTATGCCGAAGAGGGAACACAAGCAATTCAAGGTACAGATGCTGGTTTTATAAAGTTTGGTTCTAGAGTAGATCTATTTTTACCAATAGGAACAAAAATTAATGTTAAACTCAATGAAAAAGCAATTGGTGGAAAAACCATTATTGCCATAAAATCTTAAATGCCAAAAAAAGATTTAGATACTCGATTTAATGAAGCTGTAGTAATAGCCTCAGAAATGACACAAGCGTCTTTGCCTCAAGATGTACAATTGCGATTATATGCCTATTATAAGCAAGCCACAATGGGTACAATTGACCCTAAACAAACTGCAAACTATCATATCAGAGATGCTTTCAAAACCAATGCTTGGATGCAAATAAGTCATATTTCTATTGAAGAAGCCAAAGAATCTTACATAGAAATTATTCTTTCATTATTACCAAAATAAATATCAAAATGTTAAAAAAAAGTATTTTTTTCATAAGTATAATTGCGCTTGTGACAGTCTCGTGTAATAGAAAAAAACTAACCGAAGTTGTGGAAGTTCCATTACCAACTGCGGAAGAAAAAATGGTCTTAGGAAATCCAGAAGATGTGAAAGCAGAAGAAGGTACTTTTGAAATGATTAAGTTGCCTTATAGTTATGATGCTTTAGCTCCAAATATTGATGCTATGACAATGGAGATTCATTATTCTAAACATTATCTTACCTACACTAATAATCTTAATAAAGTCATTGCTGGAACTGAACAAGAAAACATGGCAATTGAAGAGATCCTAAAAAAATTAGATATAAGTAATGCTGATTTACGAAATAATGCTGGAGGTTATTATAACCATAATTTGTTTTGGGAAAGCATGGCTCCAAAATCTGGCGGTCAACCTAAAGATTCAATAGCAGTTGCAATAGCTCGAGATTTTGGATCTTTTGAAAATTTTAAAACTCAATTTGAAGAGGCAGCTGCAAAACAATTTGGGTCTGGTTGGACTTGGTTAATTACTGATAATTCTGGAAAATTGCAAGTAACTAATACTGCCAATCAAGATAATCCATTGATGCCAAATGCAATTGTAAAAGGAACTCCAATTCTAGCTTTAGATGTTTGGGAACATGCCTATTATTTGAATTATCAATACAAACGCAAAAAATATATTGATGCTTTTTTTAATGTTATCAATTGGACAAAGGTTGGTGAAAAATATGACGAAGCAAAGAAAAAAGTGTAATTAAATAATTGAAATTTATAAAAAAATCCCAAATAGTGTCTAACTTTTTGGGGTTAGTCTAACTTATGGGATTTTTTTTACTTTAAACTAGCTAAACTCTGTTTGATAGTTGCTATTTTGGATAATGCATCAGCTTGTTTTTGTCGTTCCATACTCAAAACTTTTTCTGGTGCACCAGCCACAAATTTTTCGTTTGAAAGCTTTGCTTCTACTGATTTTAAGAATCCCTGAGTATAATTTAATTCTTCAGTAAGCTTTATAATTTCTTCTTCAATATTGATATTTCCTGAAATTGGAATAAAAAATTCATTTGATTTCACTCTAAATGACAAAGCACCATCTACTTTTTCAGAAACATAATCTACTGCTGTTATATTACCCAATTTAGTAACAACCGAATCAAAATAAGTAGTTACATTATCATGATTAATTACTTTTAATTCAATTGCATCTTTAAATGGTATATTTTTTTCTTTACGAATTGTTCTAATACCAGAGATTACATCAATAGTAGTTTCAAAATCTGAAATCAACGATGCATTAAAGGGTTTCATTTCTGGCCAAGTGGAAACAATTAAAGCTTCTTCAGTTGTTCTTGTTGCAATATATTGCCATATTTCTTCAGTCAAAAATGGCATAAATGGATGCAATAATTTCAAATTGTTTTCAAACATTTCTATTGCCTTGTCAAACGTAACTTTGTCAATTGGTTGTTGGTATGCTGGTTTTATCATTTCTAAAAACCAAGAGCAGAAATCATCCCAAACCAATTTGTAAATGCTCATTAAAGCATCAGAAATACGGTATTTCTCGAAATGGTCTTCAATCTCTAATAATGTTTGTTGCAATTTTGCTTCATACCATTCTATAGCTACTTTTGAAGAATCAGGTTGGGATATCGTTTCTGAAACTTCCCATCCTTTGATTAATCTAAAGGCATTCCATATTTTGTTTGAAAAAGCTTTTCCTTGATTGCATAATTCTTCATCAAACATAATGTCGTTTCCGGCAGATGCACTCAATAGCAATCCTACACGAACACCATCGGCACCAAACTTTTCAATTAAGCCTAGTGGTTCTGGTGAATTTCCGAGTGATTTTGACATTTTGCGACGCTGTTTGTCACGAACTAAACCAGTTAAATATACATTTGTAAATGGTTTTTTTCCTGTATACTCATAACCAGCAATTATCATTCGAGCTACCCAAAAGAATAAAATATCTGGACCTGTAACCAAATCGTTTGTTGGGTAATAGTATTTGAAATCTTCGTTTTCTGGATCCATAATTCCTCCAAAAACTGCCATTGGCCATAACCAAGAAGAAAACCAAGTATCTAATGCATCTACATCTTGAGTAAGATTATCAATTGTAAGTTGAGGGTTAATAGTCTTTTCTTGAGCTAATTTGAGCGCTTCTTCAATAGTTTCTGCAACTACAAAATCCTCTTTCCCATCGCCATAATAATAAGCTGGAATTTGTTGTCCCCACCATAATTGACGAGAAATATTCCAATCACGAATGTTTTCTAGCCAATGTCTGTAGGTGTTTTCGAATTTTTTTGGATATAATTTAATTTCTTCATCTACTAAAACGGATTGAATTGCTGGTTTTACCAAATCTTCCATTCTCAAAAACCATTGGTCTGATAAACGTGGTTCGATTACTGCTTTGGTTCTTTCAGAAGTTCCTACTTTATTCAAATGAATTTCTGTTTTGGCAAGCGCTCCGATGGCTTCTAGTTCTTTTTCGATTTCTGTACGCACTACAAATCGATCTTTGCCTTGATACTGCAATCCAAAACTATTTAAAGTAGCATCTTCATTGAAAATATCTATAATTTCAAGATTATGCTTCTCTCCTAGTGTTTTGTCATTCATATCGTGTGCAGGTGTCACTTTTAGACAACCCGTTCCAAATTCGATATCTACATAGTCATCTTCTATAATAGGAATAATTCTACCACAAATAGGAACGATGGCTTTTTTTCCTTTTAAATGCTGAAAACGTTCGTCGTTTGGGTTGATACAAATAGCGCTATCTCCAAAAATTGTTTCAGGACGAGTTGTTGCAATGGTCAAGAAATCTTCACTTCCTTCTATTTTATATTTTAGGAAATATAATTTTCCTTGTTGTTCTTCGTAAATAACTTCTTCGTCAGACAAAGTTGTTTTTGCTTCTGGATCCCAATTGACCATTCGATAGCCACGATAAATTTGTCCTTTGTTGTATAAATCTACAAATGAACGAATTACAGATGCAGACATATCTGGATCCATTGTAAACTTGGTTCTATCCCAATCACAAGAGCAACCCAATTGTTTGAGTTGTTCTAGAATTACGCCACCATATTTATTGGTCCAATCCCAAGCGTGTTTTAGAAATTCTTCTCGAGTTAAATCGTTTTTGTTGATTCCTTCACTTTTTAGTTTAGCAACTACTTTGGCTTCTGTAGCAATTGAGGCATGATCTGTTCCCGGAACCCAACACGCATTGAATCCTTTTAGTCTAGCACGACGTATTAATACATCTTGAATGGTATTGTTGAGCATATGACCCATATGCAATACTCCTGTCACATTTGGTGGTGGAATTACAATGGTATATGGTGTTCTATGGTCTGGTTTGGAATGAAAATAATTATTTTTCATCCAGTAATCGTACCATTTTTGCTCTATAGCTTTTGCTTCAAATTGTGCTGGAATTGTCATTATCGTGTGTATTCGGTTTTTTGTAATTTATTTTTTGGGAACTTTTCTTGAAGTTCAAATGATTTATTTTTAGCCCCGATTGCAGTGAAAATCCTTGTTGTTGTGAGGTTGCTTTGCAAACTCGCAATAAGAAGATTGAAACGAAAAGCGGGAAAATGGATTCTAAAAATGCCCAAAATTTATGCTTCTAATTGAAAAAATATTTTTTGGTATGTTTTTTGTAATCTATGCAAAAGTAAATAATTCGCTCTTGATAAAAAATTATGATTTAATTATTTGCGCATTAAGTAAAAGAAAGTATTTTTACGTAACTAAATTTTTTAAAAAAATGAAAAAAATTATCTTTTTATTAGCGGTTGTATTTAGCTTATCGGGTTTTGCTCAAAAAGGTGCAAAAATTGAATTTAAGGATAAAGATAATACTATTGATTATGGTAGAGTGGAGAAAAACACTGATAGCGGAATTCGATCATTTGAATTCACCAATACTGGTGATGCTGCATTGATTATAACAAATGTACAGTCTACTTGTGGTTGTACTATTCCCACAAAACCAACAGAGCCAATTATGCCTGGAAAAACTGGGAAAATTGATGTGAAATATAATATGGGTATTGGCCCAATTAGAAAAACAATTACTGTAGAGTCTAATGCTGTAAATGTTGAAGGTGGTAGAGTTGCTATAAAAATTAAAGGTGAAGTTTTTGAAAAAGAAGCTGTGAATATTCTTGAAAAGAAAAAAACGATTACTACTAGCGAACAGTAGATTTAGAGTATTTATCTGAATGTCTATTACTAATTCTTAAAAGAAAATTTGACTCAGATTTCACAGATTTCACAGATTTTTTTTAGTTTTATTATAAATATCTGTGTGATTTTTTTTAATCATTGACTAAAATAAAGAATCGATTCAAGTAATGTATAAACATTAAAATAGTAAAAAAGAGCTTCGTTTGAAGCTCTTTTTTTTTGAATTATATTATTTATTTGTGTTTTCTATCCACAATCTAGCATTTACAAAAGCTTCTATCCAAGGTGAAATCTCGTCTTTTTTATCTGAAGGATAATAGGGCCAATTCCAAGGAAAAGTAGATCGCTCAATATGTGGCATTGTTACTAAATGTCTTCCTGTTTTATCGCAGAGCATGGCAGTATTATAGTCTGAACCATTTGGGTTGGCTGGATAACCTTCGTAAGCATATTTGGCTACAATATTATAATTTTCTTCTGGCAATGGTAAGGCAAACTTTCCTTCGCCGTGAGAAACCCAAACTCCAAGTGTTGATCCCGCAAGTGTTTTTAACATTACCGAATGATTTTCTTGTACTTTGACAGAGGTAAATATACTCTCGTGTTTTTGAGAATCATTGTGTTTCATTTTGCCATGAACGTCGTGTTCTGGATTGACTAATTCTAATTCCATAAACAATTGACAACCGTTACAAATTCCGACAGAAAGTGTGTCATTGCGTTTAAAGAAGTTTTGCAAAGCTGTTTTTGCTTTCTCATTGTATAAAAATGCTCCAGCCCAACCTTTGGCTGAACCTAATACATCTGAATTTGAAAATCCTCCAACTGTTCCAATAAATTGAATTTCTTCTAGAGTTTCTCTTCCAGAAATTAAATCGGTCATATGCACGTCTTTGACATCAAATCCTGCTAGATACATTGCATTTGCCATTTCGCGCTCGGAATTACTTCCTTTCTCACGAATAATGGCTGCTTTTGGTCTGTTTAAAGTGTTTGATATAACTGGTGCCTTTCCTGTAAAATGAGTAGGGAAATTATATTGCAAGATTTGATTTTTATAATTTTCAAATCGTTCTTTTGCTTTATTGTTTTTGGTTTGTTTTTGGTCTAATAAATAGGAAGTTTCAAACCATTTGTCTCTTAGAGTTGAAAGTTGAAAGTTGAAAGTCGAAATGTTTAACACGTCTCCTTCAACAACATTTCCAATTTTGAAAATTTCCATTCCTTTTAATGCTTTCTCAAAAACAGCATCTTCTTTTGCTTGAAGTACTAATCCTATATTTTCTGAAAATAAAATTTTTACCAAATCTTTTTCGGCAAATTCTTCAAAGGATATTTTGGCTCCCAAATTTATATTGGCAAAACACATTTCAAGTAAAGTAGTGATTAATCCTCCACTACCAATATCGTGTCCTGCAACAATTTGTCTGTCTTTGATTAAATCTTGAATTATATTGAATGCTTTTTTGAAAAATTGAGCATCTTTAATTGTTGGAGTTTCTGATCCTATTTTGTTTTGAGTTTGAGCAAATGAACTTCCTCCTAATTTAAACGCATCTTGTGATAAATTGATATAGTAAATTGAACCTTTATTATGTTGTAAAACAGGTTCAACTACTTTTGTAATGTTCGAACAATTTCCGGCTGCTGATATAATAACTGTTCCTGGAGCAATTACTTCATCATTTGGATATTTTTGTTTCATAGAAAGCGAATCTTTTCCTGTCGGAATATTGATTCCTAATTCAATTGCAAATTCTGAACATGCTTTCACAGCTTCGTATAAACGAGCATCTTCACCTTCATTTTTACAAGCCCACATCCAGTTGGCAGAAAGTGAAACGCTTTTTAAATTATCTTTTAAAGGTGCAAAAATAATATTTGATAATGCTTCGCCAATAGCGTTTCTGCTTCCCGCTGCAGGATTTATCAAAGCAGAAATAGGTGCATGACCTATAGAAGTTGCAATTCCTTCTTTTCCGTTATAATCTAATGCCATAACACCAACATTGTTCAATGGCAATTGCAAAGGACCAACACATTGTTGTTTGGCTACTTTACCTCCAACGCAACGATCTACTTTATTGGTCAACCAATCTTTGCAGGCAACAGCTTCTAATTGCAAAATCTGCTCTAAATATGCTGGTATTTTATCAATTGAATAGTTTAAATCTGCATACTTTCTTTCAATTGTTCTATCATTCATTACTACTTTTGGCGAACTACCAAACATATCTTCTAGAGCAAAATCCATTGGTTTTTCGCCTGTTTTTTTGCTTTGAAAAGTAAATCTATGATTATTGGTAACATCACCTACTTCATACATTGGCGAACGTTCTCTGTCGGCCACTCGATGTAAAAAATCAATATTTTCTTTACCAATAACCAATCCCATGCGCTCTTGACTTTCGTTTCCTATAATTTCTTTAGCAGAAAGTGTTGGATCACCTACTGGTAATTTGTCTAAATCAATTAATCCTCCGGTTTCCTCAACCAATTCCGAAAGACAATTCAAATGTCCACCAGCGCCATGATCGTGAATAGAAACAATTGGATTTATATCGCTTTCTACCAAACCACGAATGGCATTGGCAGCACGTTTTTGCATTTCGGGATTAGAACGTTGTATGGCATTTAATTCAATTCCAGAGCCAAAAGCACCAGTATCTGCTGATGAAACAGCTGCACCACCCATTCCGATTCTGTAATTTTCTCCTCCAAGAATTACAATTTTATCTCCAGCTGTAGGTTTCTTTTTTATGGCTTGGTCTAGTTTTCCATAACCAATTCCGCCGGCTTGCATGATTACTTTGTCGTAACCCAATTTTCTTCCTAGTTCTGAAATTGTTTCAGAATCACTTGTCTCATCATGTTCAAACGTTAACACAGAACCTGTGATTAATGGTTGACCGAATTTATTTCCAAAATCGGATGCTCCATTGGATGCTTTTATAAAAATATCCACAGGTGTTTGGTAGAGCCAATCTCTTTCTGACATTCCTTTTTCGTATTCACGGTTGTTTGTTAATCGTGAATAGGAAGTCATATAAACGGCTGTTCCTGCTAATGGTAACGAACCTTGTCCACCAGCTAATCTATCTCGAATTTCTCCACCAGAACCAGTTGCCGCACCATTAAAAGGTTCTACAGTTGTTGGGAAATTATGAGTTTCTGCTTTTAATGACAAAACAGAATCGAATTGTTTTTTTGAATAAAAATCTGGTTTATCTGCACTTTTTGGTGCAAATTGTTCAATAGTTGGTCCTTTTATAAAAGCAACATTATCTTTGTAAGCAGATACAATTTCGTTTGGATTTTCGACTGAAGTTTTCTTAATCATTTTGAATAATGACGACTCTTTTTCGATACCATCAATAACAAAAGTTCCGTTGAAAATTTTATGGCGACAATGCTCTGAATTTACTTGTGAAAATCCAAAAACTTCAGAATCGGTTAGTTTTCTATTTAGTTTTTTGGATAAATTTTCTAAATAATCAACTTCGTCTGGACTTAATGATAATCCTTCTTGTTTGTTATATTTCGCAATATCATCTATTTCAATAATTGCTTCTGGTTGAATGTTGATGGTGAAAATATCTTGATGTAACTCAGTATATTTTTGCGAAAGCATAGGATCAAAATCAGAAAAATCTTCAATGACTTTTTGAAATTCTTCGATTCTAATGATGCCTTCAATTCCCATATTTTGGGTAATTTCGACAGCATTAGTACTCCAAGGTGTTATCATTGCGGCACGTGGACCAACAAAAAAATCCGTGAGAACGGATTTAGGTTTGTTTATTTGAGAATCTGAAACAAGGTGTTGAGATTCTGAAACAAGTTCAGATTGAAATAACCAGTTTAGTTTTGAGATAGTTTCTGCCGTAAGTTCCTCATTTGCTTGAACAGCAAATACAGTAGTACTTTCGTTTCCGAAAAAATGAATCATTGTGTTGTTGTTTAATCTGAATTTATATCAGATTTTCATCTGAAAAATTCATTTTTAGTTGTACTGCAAATTTAGTTTAAAATACAGAAAAGCACAAATAAGACTTATTACGATTTGTGAACAATTAATTTGGGAAAACTACTGCTTTATAAGCACCAATATCTGTTGGATTTGTTCGTGTTTTTCCTAAAATATCAAATAGTTCTTCATTTGCCAATCCTTTTTCAAAAGCAGCAGAATCTGTTGGAATATTCAACCAATTTCTATCTACATTTTTAAATTTCGGATCTTGACTTTTTATATTTCCATAGATATTGTCTTCATTTCTAATTGCATCATATATTGTTAATGATGCTAAAATAGTTCCAGCATCATTAAACTTCACCAAACAATGATCAAATTGTGGCAAAAATGCATCGTTATTATAAATATCAATAAAAACTTCTACTTGATTTGAACCGAAAATAATAGAGTTTCTAAAATTTGTGGTTAATGGTTTTGCTGTTTTTAATTTAGTTACAGGATCTACTGCATAATTATCTATTTGAACTGCTACTTGTTTTGGACTACTCCAATTATTATTGAAAGTACAATAATTAAAATTATAATTTCCTCCTATTGTCCCTGCAAAACAAGCTTGTCCAGCATAATTCATTGCCAAATTCACTCCCGTAATTGATGCTTCTCTACCTAAAATCCCAAGATTGGCACAATTGTAAATCTGAGAATTTTTGATATTTAAAGCACAATTTTCAACTAGTAAGCCTACAACTGCATTTTTTAAAGTCAAATGATTGATATTATTGTTTATACTTCCTTGGCGTAACCAAATTGTTCCCCATTGTCCAGGAACATCTTCAAAATCGGGTTCAAGGCGGTCACCTTCAAAAGTTACTTCGTTATCATCAATAGGAACTCCTTCATCATCAAAAGTAGAAACTCCACCTACAATATTTAAAGTTGCACCAGGCTGTACAATTAATCCCGATTCTGAATGAAAATGAACTTTTGCACCTTCAGGAATCGTCAATGTTTCGCCTTGAGCTACTGCTGCATAGCCATATACAACATAAGGTTTATCTGTTTTAAAAGTATATTCGTCACCATTATCTGGATTAGAGTGGCTCAAATTTCTACCAATAGTACTTACTGTATTTCCATCACTATCAACACCTAAAGGTACCGTTTCATAAACATTGTTTACTTTATTAGGAAAAATAAAATAGGCATCTTTAACAAGAGTAACCAAATTTACTTTCTGAGTTGCACTTCCTGATTCAAAAACTATTTCATCAGTATATAAAAAATCTTTATTATTGGTAAGCTGTGAGATATCTAATGTAGTTTCTATAAAAACATACATACTATCTTTGGCAAGTAACTCTACATTATTAAAAACCTTACCATCACCTACTCCGCTATTATCGCTGTCAATTCCGGTCATTCCATCTACCATAATTCGGTATTTGGTATCTGCTTTTGCTAAATGAATCGAGGGAATTTTGATATCATTATTACTTCTGTTATACACTTTAAGTGTATAAGTGCTAGAACCAATTTTTGTAAAAACAGTATCTAAATAAACGGTTTCATCAGAGAATTCAAGGCTTCCTGTACTCGGAACGGTATCAAAATCTTTACGACACGATGTCATTGAAATTAGAACTCCAATAAAAAGGATAATAATTGATTTGCGCATTATAATTGAATTTTGGTAAAAATAGTAAAAATTGTTTAGGTTGTCTTGCAATGAATTGTTTATTTCAAACGCAAAAAATTGCATTTTATTCTATTCTATAAAATTGAATCTATCATCAAAAAAACTTATTTTTACATCAAAATACAAATATGAGTTTTGATAAGAAAGCCATTTTAGATTTATGCAATACCATTTCTAAAAACACCTTGATGGAAACCCTTGAAATAGAATATGTTGACGCAGGCGAAGATTTTCTTGTAGCAACAATGCCAGTAAATCCAAGAATTCATCAACCAATGGGATTATTACATGGCGGTGCAAGTGTTGCCTTAGCTGAAAGTGTTGGAAGTGCGGCATCAATGATGTTTGTGAATCCGGAACATAGTGAAGTGCGTGGTATTGAAATTTCTGCTAATCATCTTAAAGCCAAAAGAGAAGGAATCGTGACTGGAACTGCTCGAATTGTTCATAAAGGAAGTAGTATTCATTTATGGGAAATAAGAATTACCGATGAAAATAATAATCTTATTTCTCTTTGTAAACTTACCAATATGGTTTTGCCAAAAAGAAAAATAAATCTTCCGTAATGGATACTATTTTTGATAAAACTCAAATTCATTTTGATGAAAAACTTCCATTTGTAGTTTATAGAAAACCACAAGAAACAAAACTTATAGGCGTTTTTCAAAAAAATGATACTTTGTTTTGTGTAAAAAATTATAAAGAAAAAGGATTTGTTTTTGCTCCTTTTATTGGAGATAAAATAGTGTTGATTCCAGAAAACCAATCAGAAATTATTGTTGCTGATTGGAAAAAAAATGCAGTAGAAACTGTTTCTACTTGTACAATCGATGAAAATGTTGAAGCAAAAAGTAATTATGAAAATTTAGTTCAACAAGGAATTGATGCTATCAAAAATTATGCATTTACCAAAGTAGTTTTATCAAGAAAAGAAATTGTTGAAATTCCTGATTTTAATTTAACTGTTATTTTTTCTAATTTGTTAAATGAATATCCAACCGCATATGTTTATTGTTTTTTTCATCCAAAAGTAGGTTTATGGATGGGTGCTTTTTCTGAACAATTACTAAAAGTTGAAGGCAATAAGTTTCAAACGATGGCAGTTGCCGGAACTCAAGTATTTCAAGAAAACGAGACAATTTCCTGGCAAAATAAAGAAAAAGTTGAGCAACAATTAGTTACTGATTTCATTGTTAGAAATCTAAAAAGTGAAGTTCAATCAATAATTGTTTCTAAACCCTATACTTTAAAAGCAGGAAATATTGTACACCTAAAAACAGATATTTATGGTTTTCTAAATATGAATTCTAATTTGAATAAATTAGTTTCTATTTTGCATCCTACACCAGCCGTTTGTGGCTTGCCAAAAGATAAAGCCAAAGAATTTATTGTTAAAAATGAAAGATATGATAGAGAATATTATGCTGGTTTTTTTGGTGAAATGAATACTAATTTTACAACTTCGGATAACATTACCGATTTCTATGTTAATTTGCGTTGTGTACAAATTATAAATAAATCTGCACATTTATACATTGGTTGTGGAATTACAAAAGACAGTATTCCTGAAAACGAATGGAACGAAACGGTAAACAAATCAATGACAATTAAGAAATGTATTTTGAAATTTTAAATTAATTTTTATGACAAAACTAGATATACTTGCTTTTGGTGCTCATCCTGACGATGTAGAATTAGGTTGTGGTGGTACCATTGCAAAAGAAATAGCTTTAGGCAAAAAAGTAGGAATTATTGATTTGACTAGAGGTGAATTAGGCACGCGTGGTTCAGCAGAAATTAGAGATCAAGAAGCAATGGCTGCTGCAAATATTCTTGGTGTTACTATTCGAGAAAATCTCAATATGCGAGATGGTTTTTTTGTCAACGATGAAGAACATCAATTGGCAATTATTAGAATGATTCGAAAATATCAACCAGAAATAGTTTTATGCAATGCTCTTGAGGATCGTCATATAGATCACGCAAAAGGAAGCAAACTTGTTTCTGACGCTTGTTTTTTGTCGGGATTGATGAAAATAGAAACAAAATACGATGGTATTATTCAAAAAGCTTGGCGACCAAAAGCGGTTTATCATTATATGCAATGGAAAAATCTAACTCCAGACTTTGTTGTAGATATTTCTAAATTTAATAAAAAAAGAGTTGAAGCTATTATGGCTTATGGGTCACAATTTTATGATCCGAATTCCAAAGAACCAGAAACTCCTATTGCTACAAAAAACTTTCTAGAAAGCCTAAATTATAGAGCTCAGGATTTAGGAAGAATCATTGGAGTAGATTATGCAGAAGGTTTCAATGTAGAAAGAACTTTGGGTGTCAATAGTTTAACCGATTTGATATAATTTTTTGAAATATTTCTTTGTAAAATAAAACTTTTACAATACATTTGCACTCGTTAAAAATGGTGGTTGTAGCTCAGCTGGTTAGAGTATTGGTTTGTGGTGCCGAGGGTCGCCGGTTCGAACCCGGTCAGCCACCCAGA
>JAYTNO010000034.1:0-29708 GCA_043748275.1 Flavobacterium sp.
TATAATAACGCTTCTAAAACCAGTATGGGAAGCAGTGGCATTCACATCTACAACCCACGCCACTCGGCTGTAGTCGATACCAGACCGTATCATTATCTAATTCAGCGCAATGAGGTATTTAATAACCGAACCGAAGTGCCTTTTTATACGGGTAGCGAGTGCAAAGGGTATACCGATGGCAATGGTATTATTATAGACGATGCCAACAACAGCCAAACCAATAAGGAAGTATTTACGGGCAATTTTCTATTAGAAAACAATGTGATTTATGAAAATGGGGGTTCGGGAATTTCTATCTTTCAATCGAACCAAGTAATGGTGCGCAACAATACCACCTATAAAAATGCACAATTGACTCCTGACTCTAACAAAAGAGGTGAAATTATAGTAATGCAAGCCCAAGAGATTACCATTATTAATAATATCTTTTATGCGAGTACCAACCAAAGAGGGTATTATAAAGGTTCCAAATGTAAAAAAATGACGGTGCATACCAACTTGGTTTTTAATACGAATAAGAATTCTAGAATTAAAAATAAAATCAAAAAAGATCCTTTGTTTGTGGCAGCAACCGATTCAGATAAAATAGAGTTAGAATGCAAAGTTGGTAGCAACGACATAGTGCTAGAAGTGATTCCGAATAGCCAACCCAAAGACTTGCGCCTACAAAATAACAGTCCTGCGCAAGCGGTACTTAAAGCAGGCACACTACAAGTGGATGAACTAGGAAAAATAAAACAACCCAATGAAGCATTTAATTTGGGAGCCTATCAATAAATATGGTATTGAGATCATTCAAGGGATTACAAAAAAGTTAAAAGAGTATATCGTATTTTTTAATCAAAATAGACGCTTGGTAGTATTTGATTCCCAACCCTTGAAGGTCTTATTGGACTTCCTCCATAAGTTTCGTAGTTTTTCTTTTTTTCTAAATACAAGTGAATTATACAAATCATAACTTAAACTTTATAATAATTAAAAAGCTTTTATTGCGGTACTTTGCCATGTATTACACAAGTAATCCCTAAAACAATTCCCTATGAAAAAGTTATTAATCATTATTGTACTTGTCGCCGCTACTCTTTATTTGAACTCATGTAACAAAGACGATGCTAATTCCTCCGATTATTCCTATCAAGTGCGTATGACCGATGCTCCAGGACCTTATCAAGAAGTCAATATTGACTTGGTTGGAGTCGAAATTATCAACAGTAGCAACAGCGTGGTGGCTTTGAATGTGACACCAGGTTTATACAATTTATTGACCTTATCGAATGGTGTTGATGCCCTTATTGCTACCAGTATGCTAAAGGATTCCAAAGTGAGTCAGATTCGTCTGATACTAGGAACAAACAATACTGTAAAAGTAAACAATGTGGTTTATCCTTTGGAAACACCTAGTGCTGATCAATCAGGATTGAAATTGAATGTCAATCAAACCTTAGAATCCAATATCGTGAACACGATTCTAATTGATTTTGATGCCAATCAATCGATTGTGACAACAGGTAATGGAACCTATAAATTGAAACCAGTCCTGCGCAGCATCGTAACGGCTACCACAGGAAACATAAAAGGAAGCATTACGCCTATTGGAACCCTTGCGAGTGTTTCGGCAACATCCACTACAACTTCTGTTAGCTACATGAGTACGAGTAATGCTTTAGGAAACTTTCAAATTACGGGTTTAGCTGCAGGTACTTACAATGTCACTATTACTCCTTTATTGCCTTTGCTACCTTACACTCAAGTGGGTGTTGTGGTGCAAACGGGTGTCAGTACCAATTTAGGTGCTATCAACTTCTAAATCGTTTTTTTTTAACCTATTATTTAAAACCTCTGCTTCGGTAGGGGTTTTTTTATGGTAAAATTTTAAAGTACTCCACTAGTGCATTTGAAACCAAATAAAAAATCATTATTTTCAAAGGTAAAAGGGGCACGTTTGAAAACTATTACAATCGTTCTAAAAAAAATAGTGCTAAATAGTATGCGCGCATAATATATTTTTTATATCTTTGTTATTCTATACACAAGCTTATGAAAGATAAAACCATAGATTATATCCTCCGTGCTACATGGCAAGCAGTCTCTCGCATGTATAATGATGAAGCTTCAAAGTTTGAAGGTTCTATGGCAATAGGTTTTGCTTTATTGAGTATTGATAAAGAAGATGGTACCCCTTCTACTGCTATTAGTAATCGTATGGGGATGGAACCTACAAGTTTGACACGTACCTTAAAAACCTTAGAAGACAAAGGACTCATTACCAGAGAGAAGAATCCAGAGGATGGTCGTGGCGTTTTGATTTACCTCACCGATTTGGGGAAAGAAAAAAGAGAATTGTCTAAGAAAACAGTGCTACAATTTAATGAAACAGTCAAGCAACACATTTCCGCAGAAAAGTTGCAGCATTTTATAGAAGTGGCTGAGATTATTAATGAATTGATTGGGGAGAAGAAGGTGTTTTAAGCTTATTTTAAATGTTGAATTATCAATTATAAATGGTTTAATTCAATATTGAAAAATAATACAACACGTATCCTAATTTAAAAATTATAATTTATAATTTAAAATAATATAAATGAAACGAATTATTAAAAAAGTGGCCGTCGTAGGTTCTGGAATCATGGGTTCTGGAATAGCGTGTCATTTTGCCAACATCGGATTGGACGTGTTGCTTTTGGATATTGTTCCGAATGCACTAACAGAAGCTGAAGAAAAGAAGGGTTTGACCTTAGATAGTAAAGTGGTTCGCAACCGTTTGGTCAACGACCATTTGGCTACGGCTTTAAAATCGAGTCCTTCCCCTATTTACAATCAAAAATTTGCCAGCCGAATTACCACAGGAAACACTACCGATGATATGGCAAAAATTGCCCATTATGATTGGATTATTGAAGTTGTCGTAGAACGTTTGGACATCAAGAAATTGGTGTTTGAACAAATTGAAAAATACAGAAAACCAGGAACATTAGTTACTTCTAACACGTCTGGAATTCCGATAAAATTTATGAGCGAAGGACGCAGTGCCGATTTCCAGCAACATTTCTGCGGTACCCATTTCTTTAATCCAGCGCGTTATTTGAAGTTATTCGAAATCATTCCGGGTCCACAAACCTCAAGCGAAGTATTGGATTTCTTAACTAATTACGGTTCACAATTCTTAGGAAAAACATCGGTCGTAGCCAAAGATACTCCGGCATTTATCGGAAACCGTATTGGAATTTTCGGCATTCAGAGTTTGTTTCATTTGGTTACCGAAATGGGATTGACCGTTGAAGAAGTGGATAAATTGACTGGTCCGGTTATTGGTCGACCAAAATCGGCTACCTTCAGAACCGTAGATGTGGTCGGATTGGATACTTTGGTACACGTTGCCAACGGCATCTATGAAAACTGTCCGAATGACGAAGCACACGAATTGTTTAAACTGCCTACTTTCATCAACAAAATGATGGAAAACAAATGGTTGGGAAGCAAAACGGGACAAGGTTTTTACAAAAAAGTAGACAAAGACATACTCACTTTAGATTTAGACACTTTAGACTATAGAGCGGCTAAAAAAGCATCATTCGCAACATTAGAATTGACTAAAACCATCGATAAACCCATTGATCGCTTCAAAGTTTTAGTAAAAGGAAAAGACAAAGCAGGTGCATTTTACAGAAAATCTTTCTCGTCTCTATTTGCTTATGTATCGAATAGAATTCCTGAAATCTCAGACGAATTATATAAAATTGACGATGCGATGAAAGCCGGTTTCGGTTGGGAAAATGGTCCGTTTGAAATTTGGGATGCCATTGGTGTTGAAAAAGGAATCGTATTGATGAAAGCCGAAGGATATGCTCCTGCAGCTTGGGTAACCGAAATGCTAGCTTCAGGAACAAGCAGTTTCTATGCTGTAAAAGATGGGGCTACCTATTTCTACAACATTCCTAACCAATCGCAGACAAAAGTTCCTGGTCAAGATAGTTTTATCATCCTGAACAACATCCGCGAAAGCAAAAAAATCTGGAGCAACAGCGGTGCTATTATCCAAGATTTGGGTGACGGCATTCTGAATTTAGAATTCCAAAGCAAAATGAATACCATAGGTGGCGATGTTTTGGCTGCTATCAACAAAGCGATTGATTTATCTGAAAAAGAATACCAAGGATTGGTTATAGGCAATCAAGCGGCAAATTTCTCTGTCGGTGCCAATATCGGAATGATCTTTATGATGGCCGTCGAACAAGAATATGAGGAGTTGAATATGGCTATCAAACTATTTCAGGACACCATGATGCGCGTTCGCTACTCGGGAATTCCAGTTGTGGTTACACCACACGGCATGACTTTTGGTGGTGGTTGCGAAATGAGTTTGCACGCCGATAAAGTGGTTGCTGCAGCCGAAACCTATATGGGATTGGTAGAATTTGGAGTTGGTGTAATTCCAGGTGGTGGAGGATCAAAAGAATTGACTTTAAGAGCCTCTGATTTATTCCATAAAAACGATGTCGAATTGAATGTCCTTCAAGAATATTTTATGACCATTGCTATGGCAAAAGTTTCTACATCAGCTTATGAAGCTTTTGATACTGGACTTTTACAAAAAGGAAAAGATATCGTTGTTGTTAATAAAGACCGTCAATTGGCAGAAGCCAAAAAACACGCTTTGTTGATGGCTGAAGCAGGATATACTCAACCAATCCAGAGAAAAGATGTAAAAGTATTGGGAAAACAAGCATTGGGAATGTTCTTAGTAGGTACCAATCAAATGGTTGCTGGTAAATACATCTCTGAGCACGATTTGAAAATTGCCAACAAACTAGCCTATGTGATGGCCGGTGGTGATTTGTCTGAACCAACATTGGTTTCAGAACAATATTTATTGGATATTGAACGTGAAGCATTCTTGAGTTTGTGTACTGAGAGAAAAACATTGGAGAGAATTCAGTTTATGTTAACCAAAGGGAAACCGTTGAGAAATTAACTGTTTTTCTGTATAATGTATTGTTGTAAAAATTGTATAATGTATTTCGGAGTATGGTATAATGTATAATGTATATTGTAAAATTGTATAATGAAAAAAAGTAAAAAAATATTAGTTGAAAAATTACTTTTTGTAATTCCTATATCGATAATATTAATTTCATTTTTAATACCTCTATTGAAAGGTCAACTTAATTTTGGAACTGTTAATTTTGAAAATTTAGATGGTTACGGAAGTTTTATTGGAGGTTTAGTTGGAACATTTTTAACAATTATTGCTACTTATTATATTTACAAAACATACCATTCGCAAAAAGAAGAATTAAAAAAACAAAAAAAACAACTCAAACTACAAAGCCAATTAATCGCTCAACAACAATTTGAAAGTACCTTTTTTAATATGTTGAATGTTCATCGAGAACTAAAAAATGATTTAGAGTTAAACTCAAATATTAGAATTTGTGATGTTGCAACATATGTAGAAGTAATAGATAAAAAGGAAGGTTTATTTAAACTTCCTAATACAGTTACCAATGAAATAGAAACTTTTTATAAAGGCATTAAAGTTTTTGAATTTATTAGAGAAGACTTTAAAGTTTTATTTGAGAGTTTTAAAGATGCTGAAACTTCAATTTCAAATGGACGACAAGACTTTGAAAATATTTTATTAGATAAAACAAATGAATATTTAATTGAAAATAAAGATTTTTTACTTCAAAAAAATGAAAAAGTAATAATTGATGTAATTTATTTCAAAATATTTGATACTTACAAAAATATATTAAATCATTATTGTAGAAATGTTTATCATATATTAAAATTTATAAGAGAAAGTGAAGAACATAATGGTAATAGTTATAGAAAATATGCAGATATATTTCAATCTCAACTTAATGTAAATGAGCAATTTATTCTATTTTATAATTTTATTCATTTTGTCGATGAAAGTAAAGAAATTTATTCAACTATTAATTTAGCAAATCACTATGAATTTCTAGAAAATTTAGGAAGTGATAATCTTTTAGACAAAGAATTACAAAACAACAAAAAGTTTTATAACTTTCAAATTAAATAATCAATTACAACAATACATTATACAACAATACATTATACAACAATACAATATACAATTAAAAAAAATGAATTATTTCAAAGAACTAAAAGTTTGGCAAAAAGCAATTGAACTAGTAACAAATACCTATTTAAAAACACAAACTTTTCCAAAAGAAGAAATTTATGGATTAACATCTCAAATAAGACGTTGTGCAGTTTCAATTCCATCAAATATAGCTGAAGGTTGTGGACGAAATACTGATAAGGATTTCAATAATTTTTTAGGAATTTCATTAGGTTCAGCATTTGAATTTGAAACACAATTAATTATTTGCAAGAATTTAAATTTTATAAATCAAGAAGATTTCAATTCCCTTGAAGCAGAAATACAACACATTCAAAATATGATAATCAAACTAAAAAGTTCAATAGAAAAAAAAATGTAATTGTTTAAACAAATTTACAATATACATTATACAAAAATACAATATACAAATAGAAAAAATGAAACAAGCCTATATAGTAAAAGCATACAGAACAGCCGTTGGGAAAGCACCAAAAGGAGTTTTTCGTTTCAAGCGTCCTGACGAATTGGCGGCAGAAACCATTCAGTTTATGATGAATGAATTGCCTGATTTTGACAAAAAAAGAATAGATGATGTGATGGTAGGAAACGCTATGCCAGAAGCAGAACAAGGTTTAAATGTGGGTCGTTTGATTTCCTTAATGGGATTGAAAGTGACCGATGTGCCAGGTGTAACCGTAAATCGATATTGTGCCTCTGGATTAGAAACTATCGGAATGGCAACTGCCAAAATCCAAAGCGGTATGGCCGATTGTATTATTGCTGGTGGTGCCGAAAGTATGAGTTTTATTCCGATGGGTGGTTACAAACCCACGCCTGATTATGCTGTGGCAAAAGAAGGAAACGAAGATTATTATTGGGGAATGGGATTGACCGCAGAAGCAGTAGCCAAACAATTCAATGTCTCACGAGAAGATCAAGATGCCTTTGCTTTTCAGTCGCATCAAAAAGCCTTAAAGGCACAAGCCGAAGGGAAGTTTGACCAACAAATTGTTCCGATTACAGTAGAACAAACTTTTATCAATGAAAATGGTAAAAAGGAAACCAAATCGTATGTTGTTAATAAAGACGAAGGTCCAAGAGCCGATACCAACCTTGAAGCTTTAGGAAAGTTACGACCTGTTTTTGCTGCTGACGGAAGTGTTACTGCTGGAAACTCCTCACAAATGAGTGATGGTGCCGCTTTTGTACTAATTATGAGTGAAGAATTAGTTAAAGAATTAGGAGTTACTCCTATTGCACGATTGGTCAATTTTGCTTCAGCAGGTGTAGAACCAAGAATTATGGGTATTGGACCTGTAAAAGCGATTCCGAAAGCATTAAAACAAGCAGGTTTATCTCTAAATGACATTGGTTTAATTGAACTCAACGAAGCCTTTGCCTCACAAGCACTTGCCGTTACTCGTGAACTTAACTTAAATCCTGAAATAGTAAATGTAAACGGTGGTGCCATAGCACTTGGACATCCACTAGGTTGTACAGGTGCCAAATTATCGGTACAATTATTTGACGAAATGAGACGCCGTGGCGATAAATACGGTATTGTAAGTATGTGTGTGGGTACGGGACAAGGAAGTGCTGGGGTTTTTGAGTTGTTGTAATTAATCAATTCCTTCTTTTTGTCATTCCGACGAAGGAAGAATCTCATACTATTGGAGAATAACTTGATGTGATTCCTCCTTCGTCGGAATGACAAGATTGTGAATAAACTATTAAAATTAAAAAACATAAAACTATGGAAAACATAACAAGAGGAGGACAATTCCTAGTTAAAGAAACAAAATGTGAAGATGTATTCACACCCGAAGACTTTTCGGAAGAGCAAATCATGATGCGTGATTCTGTGAAAGAATTTGTAGATAAAGAAATCTGGCCTTACAAAAACCGATTTGAGAGTAAAGATTATGCCTTTACCGAAGCAACGATGCGTAAAGCTGGAGATATGGGGTTTCTGAGTGTCGCTGTTCCTGAAGCTTATGGCGGAATGGGAATGGGATTTGTAGATACATGTTTGGTGTGTGACTATATTTCGGGAGCGACAGGTTCGTTTTCGACTGCCTTTGGTGCGCATACCGGAATTGGAACAATGCCCATCACATTGTATGGAACTGAAGCTCAAAAACAAAAATATGTGCCAAAATTGGCTACTGGCGAATGGTTTGGTGCGTATTGTTTGACGGAACCTGGTGCAGGAAGTGATGCTAATTCTGGAAAAACAAAAGCCGTTTTGTCTGAAGATGGGAAAACCTATTCGATTACCGGACAAAAAATGTGGATTTCAAACGCAGGATTTTGTTCTGTATTCATTGTATTTGCTAGAATTGGAGATGATAAAAACATCACTGGTTTTATAGTAGAAAATGATCCTTCAAATGGTATTACGATGAATGAAGAAGAGCACAAACTTGGTATTCGTGCCTCTTCTACACGACAAGTCTTTTTTGCTGATACCAAAGTACCGGTAGAAAATATGTTGTCGGAACGAGGGAATGGTTTCAAAATAGCGATGAATGCTTTGAATGTTGGCCGTATAAAATTGGCCGCAGCTTGTTTGGATGCACAACGTCGTGTGACGAGCAATGCCATTCACTATGCCAACGAAAGAATACAGTTTGATGTTCCGATAGCTACTTTTGGAGCTATTCGTTATAAATTGGCTGAAATGGCTACTTCGGCGTATGCTGGAGAAAGCGCTACGTATCGTGCCGCAAAAGCAATTGAAGATCGTATCAATGCTCGTGTTGCAGAAGGTACTTCTCACCAAGAAGCAGAATTAAAAGGAGTGGAAGAATTTGCTATCGAATGTTCAATATTGAAAGTCGCAGTTTCTGAAGATGTACAAAATTGTGCAGATGAAGGTATTCAGATTTTTGGTGGTATGGGTTTCTCAGAAGATACTCCAATGGAATCGGCTTGGCGTGATGCTCGTATTGCTCGAATTTATGAAGGTACGAATGAAATCAACCGTATGCTTTCGGTAGGAATGTTGATTAAAAAAGCCATGAAAGGTCACGTTGATTTACTTGGACCCGCTTCTAAAGTACAAGAAGAATTGATGGGAATTCCGTCATTTGAAACGCCCGATTATTCTGAATTGTTTGCTGAGGAAAAAGAAATGATAGGCAAATTGAAAAAAGCCTTCTTGATGGTAGCTGGTGGAGCTGTACAAAAATACGGTCCCGATTTAGATGGTCACCAACAATTGTTGATGGCTGCAGCTGATATCCTTATTGAAATTTATATGGCTGAAAGCACCATTTTGCGTACCGAGAAATTAGTAAAATCAAAAGGGCATGACGCTGTGAAAGAACAAGTGGCTATGGCAGAATTGTATTTGTACAAAGCTGTAGATATTATCACTCAAAAAGGAAAAGAAAGTATTATTTCGTTTGCTGAAGGCGATGAACAACGTATGATGTTGATGGGATTGCGTCGTTTTACCAAATATACCAATATGCCTAATATTGTAGGTTTGAGAGAAACCATTACAACCAAATTGGTAGCTGAAAATAATTATTGTTTTTAAGAAAACCGAAACAATTAATGATAAAAAAATCCGTCAAGAAAACTTTCTGACGGATTTTTTTTTGCTTCCTATTGCACTTATTCCATCAAAAAATTCAACCCAACGTTTATACTTCCTCTACTATTGGTTACCGCTGAACCTGTATTGTTTATCTTATATGTATCTACAAAACCATCTTGTTCTTCATATTCAAAGTAGATTTTCAGTTTATCTGACACGGGTATTTTAACACCAATACCTAATGCAAGTCCAATATCAGTATTTTGAAATTCTTCATTAAAAGTATACTTTAATTTTGAATCCTTTGCTGCAACTAAAAAACCAACATAAGGACCGAAATTAAGATACCAATTTCTTTTTTTACCAAAATGCCAATTCGCCATAACAGGTATGGTTATATAATCTAAATTGAAATCAGTGATTATGGTACCATAAATGATTGGATCATATTGTGGGTTATAATAAAGTTGTTCAAAATTAATAAACCCATTTGCCCATCCTTTTTGGTCATAAATCAATTTTCCTTTGATACTCCAACGATCTGAAAAATAATAGTCCGCTAAAAGTGCTATATTAAAACCCATTAAAGGATCGGTACTGCCTTTTGTATTAGAAACATAAGATCGGTTAAGACCCACATTGGCACCAAATTCTACAGTGTCTTTTTTTTGAGCCAGTACAAATGTATTACAACTCAATAAGATTAGTAGGATGCTAATTTTTTTCATATTATTTCTTTTTAATTCGTTACAGTTCTTGTAAAACATTGATTAAATAGTCAATCTCTTCAGTGGTATTAAAATGGCTAAAAGAAATTCTCAAACTCGGTTGTTGGTATTCTGAATCTTTTAAAATTTCTGCTAACACATGAGAAGGCTTGCTGCTTCCTGATTGACACGCACTGCCTCTAGAAACCGAAATCCCTTTCATATCAAGGTGAAAGAGAATCATAGCTGTTTTCTCTATTGAAAAAGGCAATAAAACATTGATAATATTATAAAACCCTTTCGGATTTCCGTTGATTTTGTACTCGGGGAAATGAGCCTCTAGTTTTTCGATTAAGTAGTTTTTTAGTTTGGTAATTTCGCTTTGATGCTGTTCTAATTCGGCATACGAAATCTCTAATGCTTTTGCCATTCCCACAATATTATGAATGGATTCTGTACCGGGACGCAATCCTTTTTCTTGTTCGCCACCGTGAAAAATGGGACTTAGAGCTGTTCCTTTTCGGATAAAAGCAAATCCAACTCCTTTTGGTCCGTGAAATTTATGCGCACTTGCTACTAAAAAATCAATGGGTATTTGTTGCAAATCGAATTTGGTTTTACCAATAGACTGTACGGTATCTGAATGAAAATAGGCATGATATTGTTTGCAAATTCTACCGATGCGTTCTAAGTCTAATACCGTTCCTATTTCGTTATTGACATGCATTAAAGACACCATAGTGGGTTTGTTGTCTGATAATAGTTCAACCAAATGAGTGATGTCTATTTCTCCGTTGGGTTGGATTTTTACAAAATCAATTTCAATACCAAACTCTTTTTGTAAAGCTTCGATGGTGTGCAAAACAGCGTGATGTTCAATCTTACTCGAAATAATGCGCTGAATATTTAAATTCAGTATCGATGAGCGTAAAATCATATTATTGCCTTCTGTTCCACCTGAAGTAAAAAGTATCTCTTGAGATGATGCATTGAGCGCCTTGGCGATTGCTTTTCGAGAAAGTTCGATATTGTTTTTGGCTTGACGACCAAAACTATGTGAAGAAGATGGATTTCCGTAATCGGTTTCCATCACTTTTACCATTTCCAAAATCACTTCAGGATATAGTGGTGTGGTGGCTGCGTTGTCTAGGTATACTTTTTTCATTGTTGCAAAGTTAAGAAATTTGTCATGTTAATGGTATACAAATTGATTGTTGATTGTCAATTAAAATCCTATTTTTGCGACAAATAGTTTTGGTATGAAAAAATTCTTGAGTTTTCTGGTTTTTATTTTTGTTTTAAATGGTTGTGATGATGGCAACTTTGTTACTGAAGAAATCAATTTAGAAGATGCTTTGGTAAAAACGTGTGATGCCACTTTTTTTTATAAAACAAAAGGAAACGAAGCCATGTATTTTAAAATAAATGATGGTGTTGACTATTTTAAAAATGAAATTACTCCCGAAAACGAACCAAGAATTATTACCATTCCAAGCAAGGCGAGTGTCACGTATCGTGTGTATGATGGTGAAGTAACTGCGGCAAGTATTTGCAATTCGCCTGCGCCACTTTCTCCAAATCCTACCTTAGAATGGGTGGCCACATCTGGAAGAATTGAAATTACAACCACTATCATATATAAAGCGGCAGATCCAATAACTGGTGCAGTTTTAATTGACAAATACAATCACAATATTGTTTTTAAAGATGTCACGTTTTTGAAACCTGACGGAACCAATCAAGTTTATGAAACGTTTTCTTTTGGGGATTATACAACCCCTAATATTGAATTAAATCTCGGTTTTAATAAAGATACTATTCACCAATGTGCTTCGAGCAATACGTTATACAATGCCTCTAATAATCCAATAGAAGCCTTACTCATCAAAAATATTGATCTTGCTTTGTTGGAGACAACCAATTTAGGAGTTGCCAAAACAGGGCTTGTATCAAACACTACCAATGTTGTCACCATTAGACAATTAAGGACAGCAATTGCTACAGGAACCAATGATTCTTATTTCTGTGGTACCACCTTTCCCACCACTCCAGAACTCATTCAAGAATGGACAGCAGTTGCAGGCGTTACCAATGTAAGTGGTATTATAGAAGTGACGACTACTAGCAATGTTCCCAATGCCTATTTGCATAGTATACGATTGAAAGGAGTCACGTTTAAGAAAAACAATTCCACTAGTACTTTTTACTATGGAAATGATATACTTGTAGGCGAACTTTTAATCACCAATTAATCTTATTTGGTGTTTTGTTTGAAGTAAATTTCGGTAGCACCCAATCCGTATTTTTGATAATTGGCGTCTTGAAAAACCACATTTTCATACCGACCTAATAAGAAATCCAATTCTGCTTTTAGAATGCCTTCGCCAACGCCGTGAATAAAAACTATTTTGGGAATTCTATTTCGGATGGCAAACTCTATGTGTTTTTTGGCTGTTTCAGATTGCAAAGTAAGGATGTCATAATTACTCATTCCTCTAAAATTTTTCACTAGTTTTTCGATGTGCAAATCAAATTCTGGAACAGGAATTTCGTGTTTGGATTTCTTTTCTTTGACAAAACTTCTTGGTTTTGGTATTTCTTTTTCTGATTTAATTTGATTTGAATTAAAACTTCTTATTCCGTTATTTAAATCACTGGTATTGTTTATTTTAATCAATTCATTGACATTATATGTCATCACAAATCCATCCGTAGTTTCTATACTCACTTGGTTGTTTTTGACTTCTAAAACAATCCCATCTATGGCATCATCTAGTACTGAAACTTTATCTCCTTTATGCAACATTATCCTCTTCTTTATCTTGATTTTTACTTGGTGTTTTCGCACTCAATCGCATCATCCCAAACATAAAAATTACGATGGCAATTATCATAATATAGACATTTTTATCGGCTTTACTTTGTTCGTAAATAGCCAAAATAATAGCCACTATCATTATGGGGATTATTAGTTTTTTCATCTTCCTTAAATTATTTTCAAAAGTAACAAACTTTAAAATAATAGACTTACTATTCTGTTACGAATATTTTTTGTACAATTGTACATCAAAATACATTTGTTTTGGATATAGAAAAATATATGATTCCGTGTATGAACAAACAACTCTTTGGGGTTGATTGTTTGGGTTGTGGTACACAAAGAGCCTTGCTATTATTATTAAATGGTGATTTTGTAAAAGCGTTTCATTTATTTCCTGCGATATATACCACTCTTTTGTTTTTTGGTGTACTGGCTTTGCACTTTCTGGACAAGTCTCGCAACTACCATAAATTAATTATCGGACTTGCGATTGTTAATGCCAGTATTATGATAGTTTCTTATCTTTACAAAATGACAACCTTTTAAAACAAACTTTATGGAAAAAAGAAAATTACCCAATTCAACCGCTGTACTTGTTCTCGGAATTTTATCAATCTTAACTTGCTGTTGTTATGGCATTGTGGGTTTGATATTAGGAATTTTAGCTATTGTATTAGCCAATAAAGATATGAAACTTTATGCTGCAGATCCAGAACTGTATGATGGGTATTCTAACCTGAATACAGGAAAAATATTGGCGATTATTGGTATCGTATTGAGTTCGTTATACTTACTAACTACCGTTTATATGTATGTAGTCATGGGTGAAGAGGGTATCAAAGATTTTCAACAAAACTTGATGGAAAAGATAAAATACCAACAAGAACAACAATAACAACTAAAAAATCCGTCAAGTTTATACAACGAGACGGATTTTTTTATAAAATTCAATATTACTTATTTTTCAAACTGTTTTAAGGTAGTAATGATAATCGCTACACAATCTAACAATTGTTCCTCGTTCATCACTAAAGGTGGTGCAAAACGAATAATGTTTCCGTGAGTAGGCTTGGCCAACAAACCATTGTCTCGTAAAGCCATACAAATGTTCCAAGCGGTATCACTTTCTTCAGTATCGTTGATAACAATTGCATTGAGCAATCCTTTTCCACGAACCAATGTTGCAATTGTAGACGTTTTTACAAATTCACCAATTTTTTCTCTAAAGATTTTTCCTAAACGACGTGCGTTTTGTGACAAATTCTCCTCATTGACTACATCCAAAGCCGCAATAGCCACTGCACCTGCAATTGGGTTTCCGCCAAAAGTAGACCCGTGTTGTCCGGGTTTAATGACATTCATAATGTGATCGTTTGCCAAAACAGCTGATACCGGATAGGCACCACCAGATAACGCTTTTCCTAATATCAAAATATCTGGAGCTACATAAGATGTTTGTTTTTCGCAGGCATTTTCACAAGAACAATTGCCACAAACCGCCAAGATTGAACCTGTTCTTGCAATTCCGGTTTGCACCTCATCAGCAATAAACAAAACGTTGTTGGCTGCACATAGTGCTTTGGCTTTTGCCAAATAATCTTCTGCTGGAACATAAACTCCTGCTTCGCCTTGAATAGGTTCTACCAGAAAACCAGCAATATTTTGCGAAGATTGAAGCACTTTTTCTAAAGCTTCGATGTCATCATACGGTATTTTTATAAATCCTGCAGTATAGGGTCCGAAATTCTTTCTAGCATTTTCATCATTCGAAAACGAGATAATTGTGGTCGTTCTTCCGTGAAAATTACCGTCACAAACAATGATTTGCGCTTCATTTTCGGGAATTCCTTTTTTCTCATATGCCCATTTTCTACACAACTTCAAAGCGGTTTCTACAGCTTCAGCTCCTGTATTCATTGGCAATACTTTATCGAAACCAAAATAGTTGGTTACATATTCTTCATAAACACCTAGTTTGTCATTATAAAACGCACGAGAGGTTAAAGTTAAAGTCTTTGCTTGATTGATCATTGCTCCTATTATTTTTGGATGACAATGTCCTTGATTGACGGCAGAGTAAGCAGAAAGGAAATCATAATATTTTTTTCCTTCTACATCCCAAACGTAAACACCTTCTCCTCTACTCAATACTACTGGAAGCGGATGATAATTGTGAGCTCCGTATTTATCTTCTAAGGCGATTGCTTCTGCTGAACTCATTTTTTCTAAAACTGACATAATTTTTGTTGTTGATTTGTATCAATCGCAATTCCTTCTTTTGGAGAGAAATCATCCAATAAGTAGCAAATTTAGTCATAAAAATGTGAATTTCATAAAATTAACACATTTATTGATGCTGTACTTACAAATTCATTTTTCTTTAAAAACAAACTATTTTATTGTAATTTTCTTGCAAATTGTAGTTGTTTTTTTAGTAAATTTGAATAACTCTAAAAACTATTCCAAATGAAAAATTTTATGTTCTTATTCGTATTTATTGGAATTGCTACATTATCATCTTGTAATAAAGATGACAACAATCCTTCACCACAAACCACCAGTTCCTTAGTTGCCAAAATAGACGGTGTTTCTATACCTTTTGATCAGGTTACTGTTGCTAAGGATGTACAACCCGACTATGTTGATTTGCTTATTACAGCACATCCATCTGGAGATAATACTAAAACAATAACTTTTAACATAACTCAATTAGCAACAGGAACAGATGCTTGTTATTATTTTGTTTACAGCAGAGAAGATACCAACTATGCTTGGGATTCAGAAACTGGAGGTAATTCGTTTGTTGTCAATGTTACCGAAAATACCACCACAAAAATTAAAGGTACTTTTTCTGGTACTTTACCAAATGATGATTTAACATCTGCTATTGCTTTTTCTAATGGTACTTTTGATATTACGTATTAGTCAAACATTTCTAATAATTTGTTGACGGTATTCCAGTTTCGAGTTGTAGAAACTACATTCATACTTTTCTCTATCCATTTGCTATCTAGCCTAGTTTTGGCAGGAGAAGTGTCGTATTTGAGATAAATTCTTTTTCCATCCAATTGAATTTCATCGGGTTTGATAAAATTCAGGTTGAGTTGGGTAATCATATTATCGGGTAATTCTGAAAAAATAAACGATACGTACAATTTTTTTAAATCGACATCAGCATCTTTCAAAAAAGCATTTCTATCAAGACAGGCTTGCAAATCGTCTTTACCAATCACCAATACGGGCACATCAAAACCAAACGATTTGCTGATTTCTTGTTGGATAAGAAATCCTACCTTAGAGGGATTTTCTTCTTCGGTTGTTACAAAAACATTTCCTGATTGAATATAAGTGACAACATTGGTAAACCCAATCGCTTCTAATGCTTTTTTTAAAGCCTCCATTTTTATCATTTTATGACCAGAGACATTGATGCCACGAAGAAGTGCGAGGTGGGTTTTCATAAAAATATAATTTCCCCAAATATACAAATTTCTCAAAACCTCCCCCATTTTCTTTAACCAAACCAAACTGCTTAACACAACCCAAAATACAATTTTCACATTTTTTTCTAAAACCCAATCCAAAAAACAATTCAATGACTTATTTTTGCGCTATGGCAAAGAAAAATACAGATAAAATTGTTTTTGATACAATTAAAGTTCTTGACGCTGGAGCAAAAGGTGTTTCGGTAGCAAAAGCGCCAGATGGCAAAGTAATATTCATTTCGAATGTGGTTCCAGGAGATGTGGTAGATGTACAAACCTTTAAGAAACGTAAAGCCTATTATGAAGGAAAAGCCATTCGTTTTCATGAATATTCTGAACATCGTGTAGCGCCTATTTGTGACCATTTTGGGGTTTGTGGTGGTTGTAAATGGCAGAATATGAAGTATTCGCAACAATTGGCTTACAAACAAAATGAAGTTAAGAACCATTTGCAACGCATTGGTAAAATAGAACTTCCTGAATTTGAACCTATTTTAGGTTCGGAAAAACAGTTTTTTTATAGAAACAAAATGGAGTTTGGCTTCTCTAATGCACGATGGCTATCTGAAAAAGAAATAGACAGCACTGAAGATTTGGGCAATAGAAATGCGCTTGGATTTCATATTCCGAAAATGTGGGATAAAATTCTAGACATAACCAAATGCCATCTTCAAGAAGACCCATCGAATGCCATTAGAAATGAAATTCGTGCTTTTGCAATTGCCAACCAACTAGAATTTTTCAATCCAAGAGCCCACGAAGGCTTGTTGCGTACTTTAATGATTCGAACTGCTTCAACTGGAGAAGTAATGGTTTTGCTACAGTTTTTTGAAAATCAGAAAGAAAATATTGAGTTGCTATTAAACCATATTTATGAGAAATTCCCAACGATAACTTCTCTTCAATATGTGATTAATGGAAAACCAAACGATACTATTTATGATCAAAAAGTGATTTTATATAAAGGTCGTGATTATATTTTGGAAGAAATGGAAGGATTGAAGTTTAGCATTAATGCCAAGTCTTTTTACCAAACCAATTCTGACCAAGCCTATGAGTTGTATAAAATTACCCGAGATTTTGCAGGATTGACTGGAAACGAAATCGTTTATGATTTGTATACTGGTACAGGAACCATAGCCCAATTTGTTTCAAAAAATGCCAAAAAAGTAATTGGAGTAGAAAGTGTACCCGAAGCTATTCTGGATGCTAAGGAAAATGCCAAACGCAATGAAATTACCAATTGTGAATTTTTTGTTGGGGATATGAAAGTTGTTTTTAACGAAAGTTTTATTGCCCAACACGGCAAACCCGATGTGATTATTACCGATCCTCCACGTGACGGCATGCATGCTGCGGTTATTGAACAAATTATGAAAATAGCTCCCCAAAAAGTAGTTTATGTAAGTTGTAATAGCGCCACACAAGCTCGTGATTTGGCTTTGATGGATGAGAAATATAAAGTAACTCGAGTGCGACCTGTTGATATGTTTCCGCAAACGCATCACGTAGAGAATGTGGTCCTTTTGGAATTGCGCTAACAACTGTTGATTAATGATTTTTGATTTCAGAATTATGAAAAAAACACTTTTATTGTTACTTATCGCTTTTTCTTTCGCAAGTTGTGAGAAAGATGACATTTGTGATGAAAAAACTTCAACCACACCACGTTTGATTATTGATTTTTATAATGTTACTATTCCGACGGATAAAAAAAATGTGACTAAACTAGCTATTTTTTCAGAAGGTGTTATTGATAGTATCACTTTTGATGGTGTCAGTACCATTCAACTTCCTCTTAAGATAGTGGGCAACAATACAACCTTTCGAATGGTTTTAAATAATGGGAATACTAATCCCTTATTGATTAATGAAGATGTTTTAGAATTTAAATACAGTACCAACACTATTTATGTTTCTCGTGCTTGTGGATATAAATCGTTATTTATTTTAGACAATACAAATCCTTATAATCTAACCGATAATCCAATTCCCGATTTGCTTTGGATGCAATCTATAGAAGTCCTTCAACCCAATATTCTAAACGAAAATGAAACACACCTTAAAATATTATTTTAGTATTGCACTATTGTTGTGTTTCTTTTTGATGCATTCTCAAGAGAAAAAAACAGATAGCATACCCATTAAAACAAACCGATATGGTTTGCGCGCAGGAGTTGATTTCTTTAAACTTTCGCGCTCTTTTTATGAAAAAGACTATAAAGGTCTTGAACTTGTGGGTGATTATAGAATTTCAAAAAAATACTATTTGGCTGGAGAATTAGGAAACGAAAACAAAACGGTAGACGATACCCAATTGAATTTTACAACCAAAGGAACTTATTTTAAAGTGGGTGCCAATTATAATTTATATGAAAATTGGTTGGATATGGAGAACATTGTTTATATCGGTATGCGATATGGTGTGAGTTCATTTTCTCAAACACTTAACTCCTATCAAATCTACAATAAAGACCATTTTTTTGGAGATGCTCCAATTGTTTACCCCAATGAGAAATACAATGGCTTAACCGCACAATGGCTTGAAGTGGCATTGGGAGTGAATGCAAAAGTAATCAACAATGTCTATGTGGGTTTTAGTTTTAGATTCAACAAATTGGTTGCTAATAAAAAACCCGATAATTTTGACAATCTCTATATTCCTGGTTTTAATAGAACCTATGATGGAAGTTTTGGAGTAGGATTTAATTACACCATTTCCTATTTTATTCCTTTTTATAAAACCAAAAATCCTTTACCTGCAATTAAAAAGAAATAATACTATGAAAACAATTTCTCTTTTTGTCTTATTATTTACTATAGCTATAGGTTCTGCTCAAAATGAGGTGGAATGGGATGGTTTGTATAAAATAAAACTTTCTGATTTTCAATCTCCATCTACTCAAATTGGCGGTGTTACTACCAATAGTTTGTATGTTTCGGCAGGAATGGATTTCTCTTTTTATATGAGCAATGTAGAGTTTATGTTAACCAAAAATTTTAATCCGAAAGTAAACTGTACTTTCAAACGAACTGCTTCAGCACTAGTTGCCACAGATAGTATTATGGCCAATGATATGTTGAATTTTGCTCAATATGAATTTGATTTATCCGAATTGTATTCGCGAAAATTCAGAAAAAGAATTTATGAAGAAAAAGGAGCTTTTACTAATGTTACTTTTTTTAGACCTATTTTTGATGACATACAGAAAGAATACTCCGAAAGATTTACTCAGGAAGGAAAAATAACAGAAATTGGGAGAAAAAAAGAAAAACTTATTGAGTTGCACCAAGCCGTTTTAAAAGAAATTGAAGAGTATTCCGATTACTGCAAATCGTGCAAACCGCTTAAGAAAACAAAATAAAGATTACCCAACTTCTCGAATCCCTTTTAAGAAAAGCCATTTCATAAACAATTTTTCACCGTCTTTGGTTTTCACGGTTTGAAATTTTGGGGCAAGAATAGTACCTACTACAAATGCAGTCATCGGAATCCATAATCCAGATAAATTAGTATAAGTAGCTAACAAGTAACGTGTTAAAATAAATAAAGATGCAAAACATGTCAATTGCAATACAAATGCTTTTACTTGTAATTTAGTCATTTTTGAATTTTTATTTATAGGTTATCTTCTTCCTTATCAGACGTTTCTTGATTTGCAAATTTAGTACGCTTACTGCCTTCATACATTTCATATTTTACCAATCTTGCTTCGAGACTTCCGTTGAATAATTTTATTTTTCGAGATGGTTTTAGTCCTACAAATTTCAAAGCTTCAAGATTAGCCGTAATAAACCAAGCATTGGTTCCAGGATAATTTTGTTTTAAAGTATCCCCAATTTCTCTATAAAAACGTTCCATTTCAATATCCAAACGTTCTCCATAAGGTGGGTTAAAAACCATATGCAAAGGTCCAGAAGTTTCTTTTTTGGTATCAAAAAAATTCTTTTCTTGAATGGTTACATATTCCTCTAAATTGGCATTTTTGATATTGTCTTTGGCTTTTGCTACGGCACTTGGCGCTTTATCATATCCTTTGATGGTGTAATGAAATTCGCGTACTTTCTTTAAAGAAGCATCAACAATCGTATCAAACAAATCGTTATCCCAATCGTTCCATTTCTCAAAAGCAAATTCTTTACGGTTGATATTGGCTGGAATATTACACGCTATCATTGCGGCTTCGGCAAGAATTGTCCCAGAACCACACATAGGATCTAGAAAATCGCCTTGACCATCCCAACCAGAGAGTAAAATCATTCCTGCCGCCAACACTTCGTTTATAGGAGCAATATTGGTAGCTGTTTTATATCCACGTTGGTGTAATGAATTTCCAGAGGTATCTAAGGCTATAGAAACCTGGTCTTTATCGATATGAATGTTGATTCTCAAATCCGGATAATCCTTATCTACACTTGGTCGTTGTCCTGTTTTATTACGAAATTGATCTACAATTGCATCTTTACTTTTCTGGGAAACAAATTGCGAATGCTTGAAATAATCAGAATGTACCGTCGTGTCAATCACAAAAGTTTGATTGGAGTTCATGTAATTGGCCCAATTGATTCCAGAGATTCCTTTATATAATGCTTCTTCGTTGTTGGCTCTGAAATAATAGATCGGTTTCAAGATTTTTAAAGCCGTTCTCAGAGACAAATTGGCTTTGTACATAAATCCTTTATCGCCTTTAAAACTGACCATTCTTATGCCTTGTTCTACTTCTTGAGCACCCAAAAGTTGTAGTTCTTTTGCTAATATTTCTTCAAAACCAAAAAAGGTTTTGGCAATCATTTTGTAATTTTCCATTTCAATATCTATGTCAAGATTCCATTTCTTTCATAATCCGTATCTAAAAAATAGAAACTTGGGATTACTTCGGCAAAAATACATTAAATTTGCACGTTCAGAATTAATGTAAAAAAATAAATGTCAGATTCTTTAAATCCTAAAAACCAAAACAACAATTCTACAACTGATAATTGGTTTGTTTCTTGGTTTGATTCGCCTTATTATCATATCCTTTATAAAGATAGAAATTATAGAGAAGCTCAAATTTTTATGGATAATTTGACCCATTATCTCAACTTGCCCGAAAAAGCAAAAGTTTTGGACTTGGCGTGTGGTAAAGGCAGGCATTCTATCTATTTGAACCAATTGGGTTTTGATGTTTTGGGTGTTGATTTGTCTGAAAACAGTATTGCAATTGCTAATAAAAATGCCAATGATAGCTTGCATTTCAAAGTGCACGATATGCGTCTTCCGTTTGAAGAAAAATTCGATGCTATTTTCAATTTGTTTACCAGTTTTGGTTATTTTGAAAATGACGCCGATAATTTGAAAACCTTACAATCTATACAAGAAAGTCTTTCGGAATATGGTTTTGGTGTCATTGATTTTATGAATAGCACGCAAGTAATAGCCAATTTGGTTCCCAGTGAAATAAAAACTGTAGATGAAATTGAATTTCACATCAAACGCTTTTATGAAAATGGATTTATCTATAAAGAAATTGATTTTGAAGATAAAAACGAAAAATTTCATTTTATTGAAAAAGTACGAGCCTTAACTTTGCAAGATTTTCAAGATATGATGGATACTGCTGAAATCTATTTATTGGATATTTTTGGAGATTATAAACTCAAAAAATTTCATAAAACAGAAAGCGAACGATTAATCATGATTTTTAAATAATGAATTACCTTTTACCTTTACTTTCGGTACTGTTAGGTTATGGCATTGCTTTATTTTTGAAACCCAAGAACAAAACCAATCTTAAATTGTTATTGGCTTTTAGCGGTTCTTTTTTATTGTCATTAACCGTTATTCATTTACTTCCGGAAGTTTATGAAAGTCATCATCAATCGATTGGGATTTTTATTATGGTGGGGATTTTGTTTCAAATTATATTAGAATTTTTTTCAAAAGGAGCAGAACATGGTCACGTTCATGGTCATGATAAAATGATTCAAATGCCTTGGTTATTATTTATCAGTTTATGTATTCATGCTCTATTAGAAGGATTTCCCGTAGGACATCAACATAGTTTGGCATTAGGAATTGCAATCCATCATTTGCCAATTGCCATTATTTTAACTACTTTTTTTGTTCATGCCAATTTGAATAAAATGACTATTTTTATTTTTATGGTAACTTTTGCAATAATGACACCTTTAGGTACTTTTTTATCTAATTATTTGACCGTATTGAATGTTTATTGCAACGAAATCACCGCAATTGTAATTGGGATTTTATTTCATATATCATCGACAATTATTTTTGAAAGTAGTGAAGGACATAAATTTAATATTGCCAAAATTTCGATGATTGTTTTAGGAATAGGATTGGCTTATTTTTTATAAATTTACATCCGTGATACCTTTTTTTTTAAGTTAAACCAATTCACAAAATGGCTTTCATCAAAACTACAGAACAATCTTCAAAATACGAACATTTAGAAAAAATGTCGGTACACGAATTGTTGTGCAATATTAATCAAGAAGATAAAACAGTTCCACTTGCTGTTGAAAAAGCAATTCCACAAATAGAAGTCTTGGTTTCAGAAATCGTAACTAAAATGAAATTAGGTGGCAGACTTTTTTATATTGGTGCAGGAACATCTGGACGATTAGGAATTGTAGATGCCTCAGAATGTCCGCCTACTTTTGGTGTCGCTTTTGATTTGGTCAATGGTATCATTGCAGGTGGTGATAAAGCTATTCGTCGTGCGGTAGAAAATGCCGAAGACAATACTACTCAGGCTTGGATTGATTTATGCGAACACCAAATTCATCCAAACGATGTGGTTATTGGTATTGCAGCTTCTGGCACCACACCTTATGTAATTTCTGGTTTAGAAAAATGCAACGAAAAAAATATCACGACAGGTTGTATTACGTGTAATAATGGAAGTCCGTTATCCCTCACCTCAAAATTTCCTATAGAAGTTGTTGTCGGACCAGAATTTGTAACCGGAAGTTCCAGAATGAAAGCAGGAACGGCTCAAAAACTGGTTTTGAATATGATTTCAACTGCCACTATGATCCAATTAGGAAAAGTAAAAGGCAATAAAATGGTAGATATGCAATTGAGCAATGACAAACTAGTTGATCGTGGTGTAAAAATGATAATGAGCGAAATACCGGTTACTTATGAAAAGGCAGCTCAATTATTGACTGAATTTGGTAGTGTTAGAAAAGCTATAAATGGATATGAAATAAATCCAAAATAATAAAAAATGGGTACAGATAAAAATATATTGAACAAAGGAATTATGTATATGGCTTGGGCATTACCACTCATGTTTATTGGTCCATCTATAATTTACAATGCCTTTATCAACAAAAACAACGTGTGGCATTATTTGGTTTTGGCTATAGGCATTCTATCTTGTTTTGGCGCTATGTTTTTTTTATTTAAAGGATTAAGAACAATTATGAAAAGTATGTTTGGTAACTAATGGAAGAGCTTCTACACATTAACAAAACCTTTGAAAGAGTTCCTCTCATTCATCAAAGAATAAACAACCGTGAATTTGATGGTTGTGTTTTCAAAAATTGTGATTTTGCGAATAGCGATTTTTCAAACAATACTTTTATGGATTGTGAGTTTATCGATTGTAATTTATCGATGATACAATTGGGAAATACCAGTTTGAAAACGGTTTCTTTTAAAAACTGTAAACTTCTTGGTATTCATTTTCATACTTGCGATGATTTTTTGTTTACCGTTTCTTTTGACGAATGTGTTCTAGATTATGCTTCTTTTGCCAATAAAAAAATGCCTAAAACAACATTCCATTCGTGTTCCTTAAAAGAAGTTACTTTTATTGGTACTAATTTGACAAATTCTAGTTTTGAAAATTGCAATTTAGACCATGCTATTTTTAATGATAGTCAATTGGCTGGTGCTGATTTTAGGACAGCATATCATTATAAAATAGACCCACAATTCAACCCGATGAAAAAAGCAAAATTTTCAACACAAGGAATTCCTGGACTTTTGGATAAATATGATATTAAAATTGAATAACTATGGAAATCAATTCAACTTATCTAGAAAGTGTCAAAAAGCAATCCCTTTATTATAAAACCATTGGTGAAAAAGCAATTGATCAACTAGAACCGCAACAAATATTTTTTTCAGCTAATGAAGACACCAATTCAATTGCTGTAATAATCAAACATCTTGCAGGTAATATGCATTCGCGTTGGACCAATTTTCTAACCACAGATGGTGAAAAAGAATGGCGCAATCGCGATAGCGAATTTGAAGAAATTCTAACTACCAAGGAAGAGATTATGCAAGTTTGGGAAAATGGTTGGGCTTGTTTTTTTGAAGCATTAAACTCCTTACAACCGCACCACCTTTCTGAGATTATCTATATTCGAAACGAAGGTCATACTGTAGTTGATGCTCTTAATAGACAATTGGCACATTACCCCTATCATATCGGACAAATAGTATTTTATGCCAAAATGATAAAGAAAAGTGATTGGAAAAGTCTTTCCATTCCTAAAAACAATTCTATTTCGTACAACAATGAAAAGTTTGCACAAGAAAAAAGGATTAAAAATTTCACCGATGATGAATTGAAAAAATTAAAATGAAAAAAACAATAGTACTCCTACTCGCTTTTATATTTGTTTCGTGTTACAACCAAGAAAACAATTGTAAAGATTTTAAAACTGGAAAATTTGAGTTTACGCAAACCATTGATGGTAAAAAGAAAACCTCAACATTTGTACGGACAGAAAAACTTCAAATAGAAACCTATGAAGGTAAAACGGATACTGCTTCTGTACGTTGGGTAAATGAATGTGAATTTATATTAGAAAAATTACATCCTAAAAGCATGAAAGAGAAAAAAGCAATCAGTATGCGTATCTTGTTTACCAAAAATAATACTTATACCTTTGAGTACTCTTTTGTAGGAGATTCAAAAAAACAAAAAGGAATTGTAACAAAACTCAACTAGTTTACGTTTAACTGATAAATCTTAACAACAAATAATGGAAATTTTATTTACTACAGACGGCTTAATTGCTTTACTCACCTTAACTTTTTTAGAAATTATACTTGGAATTGATAACATTGTATTTCTATCGATAGTATCTGGAAAATTAAAAGAGCAAGATCAACCCAAAGCAAGAAAAATCGGGTTACTTCTAGCAATGGTTTTTAGAATTATTTTATTATTTGGTATCACTTGGGTAATGAGTTTGCAAGAAACCATTCTCTCCATAGATTGGGGTAAATTGTTTTCGGCTCACGTTACCGGACAAAGTTTAATTGTTTTTGGTGGAGGTTTGTTTCTTTTATACAAATCGGTTACTGAAATACATCATAAATTAGAAGGTGAAGAAGAAGGCGAATCAGGAAAAGCAAGTAATTCTTTAGCTGCAGCCGTACTTCAAATTGCTCTTTTAAATATTGTTTTTTCTTTTGATAGTATTTTAACCGCTGTAGGTTTGGTGAGTATGAAAGATCCATCTCAAGGAGGATTTGGTAACGAAGGTGCCTTGATTATTATGATTTTGGCAGTGGTCATTTCTATGATTATCATGATGATTTTTGCTGGACCCGTTTCTAAATTTGTAAACAATCATCCTACGATTCAAATTCTAGGATTGTCTTTTTTAATATTAATTGGAGTCATGCTAATAGCTGAAGGTTCGCATTTGGCACATTTCAGATTTGGTAACGATGTAGAAGTGGGTACCATTCCGAAAGGATATTTGTATTTTTCAATTTTCTTCTCTTTGTTTGTAGAATTCTTGAATTTACGAATGAAAAAATCTAAAAACCCAGTGAAGTTGCACAACAATACCATAAAAGACAAGGAATTAATGGACACTGATATTCTTGATTAATACCACTTTCTAAACTAAATTAATGGCTACAAAAGACGCAACAAAACACATTATTCAAAGTTTAATTGTCAATCTGTTGATTGTTGTATGTAAAGGTTTTGCTGCTTTTATGACCAAATCAGGATCAATGTTGGCAGAAACGATACACTCCTTTGCAGATTGTTCCAATCAAATGCTTTTGCTTTTGGGAGTCAAACAATCTCAAAAACCAGCAGATGAAACGCATCCTTTTGGTTATGGAAAAGCCATTTATTTCTGGTCGTTTATGGTGGCCGTATTGCTTTTTTCTATTGGCGGAATGTTTTCTATTTATGAAGGTGTACATAAATTTAATTCGCCAGAACCCGTAAAAGAAATCTTTTGGGGTGTTGGAATTTTATTATTTTCAATTGCTTTAGAAGGTTATGCCACTTATTCTAATATTGTAGAGCTCAACAATCGAAAAGGCAATGTTAGCTTTATAAAATATTTAAAACAAACCAAAGACAGTGATTTGATTGTAATTTTTGGCGAAAATTCTGCCGCTGTTTTAGGGTTGATTATTGCCTTATTAGCCTTATTGGTTTCCTTTTATACTGGCGATGGTAGGTATGATGCCATTGGTTCGTTGGCAATTGGGGTTGTATTGATAAGTGTTGCCATTTTTCTTTCAATAGAAGTAAAATCATTGCTTATTGGCGAAAGTGGCGATACTTTTATTGAAGAAACTATCAAAGAATTAGTAGCAAATAATTCTGATATTGAGTCACTTATCAATTGCAAATCAATACAACAAGGTCCAGGAGAAGTTTTAGTTTGTCTTAAAATAAAATGCATTCCCAATATTACTACCGAACGATTAAGTCTTGTGATCAATACTTTTGAAAAAGAACTTCGAGAAATAAGACCTGATGTAAAATGGATTTATGTCGAACCTGATTTGCAGGAATGGAAAGGGTAAAAAATAAGACTGCGAATTGCTACTACCATATGATAAACTTGACACAGATTTCACAGATTTTTTTTAATCTGTGTTTAAAAATAAAGTATTAAATCAAGTTATCGTAATTTATAAATTAAAAAAAAATGACCTGAGAAGTTTTTGAAAACTGTCAGGTCTTTTTTTTATTTAGATATTCAATTTATTACTACTCAAAACTTAATCCAATCTGTCCGTCATCGTCTAGTTGAATATCACTATCTTCTTCTATTTGAGTTTCGCCTTCCACTTCTAATTCTTCTGGAATAACTTCAACTGGCGCTTCATATGGAAGTGGCTCTAATAAATTGACTTGTTTTAATTTATCTGTTGTTAATTGGTTTCCGAGTGCTTTAAATCCTTTTACAGCTATAAAACTTTCTAAATCTATGGTTTGATTTTCTTTTTGAACGCCTCTTACTTTTGCAAAAACCAATTCGGCCACCGGACGATAATCAGTGGCTACAATCTCTAATTGGGAGTTGGGATGTTCGGTAATAAATGCTTCCTCTTTTCCTTCGGTTTCTACTAAAAAACGTTTGACATAATACCGTTCTTTTTCACCATCATAATAAATGGCAGAAATTGGTTTGTTTGGAATCCATTTTTCTAGTACGACCATATCTTCATCAAAATGAGTACTCAATTCCGGTATGATAACTTTCAGTTTTCCGGTTTGTGAAATCACTAGAATTTTATCGTTAGGTCTAAATTCGCCCAATAATTCACCTCTAGCATCGGTATTGAGTTTCTGAACAGTATCGTCAAACCAAATTTTTCTTGGCAATAAGGTTGAGATACCTTTTTCTTTAATTTCAATTTTCTTTATCGGATATTTGGTCACCAGATTTCCTTTGGAAGCTCTTCCTTTTATGGCAATACTAGCAAAATCTAAATCCCATTTCAGTTTTTTGATACTTCCTATTTGACGTAACAAAATAGTAATCACTTCGGCTTCTCCATTTGGATTACAGGTGAAATATAATATTTGTGACCCTTTGGTTTCGTTGGTTAAATCATACAATTTATCTCGTGTGACACCCGAAACATTAAATCGTTTGATGTATGACGGACCAGATTTTCCATCTCTATAAATCATATTATAAATCGTTCGCTTGTCTGATTTATCAAAAATGGCGACGTGAATAATGTCTTTTCCAACGAATTTTTTATCATCCACTTTGCAAATCATCATATTTCCGTCACGAAGAAACACAATCACATCATCAATATCAGAGCAATCGGTCACATATTCATCTTTTTTCAGACCTGTACCTACAAAACCTTCTTCTCTATTGACATAGAGTTTTGTATTTCGCAATGCTACTTTTGTGGCTTCAATATTATCAAATGAGCGCAACTCGGTTTGTCGTTCACGACCTTTACCGTATTTCTCCTTTAGTTTTGTAAAATAGGCAATGGCAAAATCAATTAGAAATTCTAAATCGTGTTTTACTTGCTCGATATCGCCTTCTAAAGCTTCAATTTTATCTTGTGCTTTGTTGCTGTCAAATTTTGAAATACGCATAATTCGAATATCCAACAAACGCAAAATATCTTCTTCAGTAACGGCTCGTTTTAGGTTTTTGGTAAAAGGTTTCAACCCATCATCAACCGCTTTGATTACATCTTCACGAGTGGTTTTGTCTTCAATATCACGGTAAATTTTATTCTCGATAAAAATTCGTTCCAACGAAAGAAAATGCCATTGCTCTTCGAGTTCACTCAATTGTATTTCGAGTTCACTTTTGAGTAATTGAACCGTTCTATCGGTCGAGATTTTAAGCATTTCTGAAACACCTACAAAAAGTGGTTTGTTGTCTTCAATGACACAACCTAATGGTGCAACCGATGTTTCACAGGCTGTAAATGCAAACAAGGCATCGATTGTTTTATCAGGTGAAACACCTGGATATAAATGAATTAGAATTTCAACTTCGGCAGCGGTATTGTCTTCAATTTTCTTGATTTTGATTTTGCCTTTTTCGTTGGCTTTCAAAATACTGTCAATCAGAGTCGTGGTATTGGTAGAAAACGGAATTTGAGTAATGACCAACATATTTTTGTCGAGTTGCGAAATTTTGGCACGAACTCTAACCCTTCCACCACGCAAACCATCATTATAATTGGATACATCAGCAATTCCTGCTGTTTGAAAATCAGGGAAAATGGTAAACGGTTTTCCTTTGAGAATTTTTATAGAAGCATCTATCAATTCATTGAAATTGTGAG
>JAYTNO010000035.1:0-13735 GCA_043748275.1 Flavobacterium sp.
CTTTCTAATGCTAATTTTTTTATTTCGACTAAACTATGGTCATTTTCATTAAAGGATTGGATTTCAATTCCATTATTGTTTTTTTCTTCAAATTCAAAATCAACATTTTTATCAAAGATTATTTTTTCATCAACTTTATCTAAATGGTCAAAATCAATAGTGCTTTTACAGAAAATATATACCAATTTAAATTTACTTGCAGATTTTAAAAACTCTTCATAGTCGAGCGACATATTATTTTTTAAATCGATTTTACCAATTTCGTACCCGAAAAAATCACTATCCCACGCTAATCTTTCAACAATCATAGTGTTTTTATTATGAATAGCAAATATACTAATTTCTTTTAAAGGAAAAATTGGCTAAAATAACTTCCTTTTTCTATAAATAGTATTTAAATAATATCTTTGTAAAATGATTAGTACAAATTATGGAAATTAATACCGAAATTCAAAAAGCATTCGAAGTGATCCAAAACGGAGGAATCATCCTCTATCCTACTGATACCGTATGGGGAATTGGATGTGATGCGACAAATGCTGAGGCAGTTGCAAAAATTTACCAACTCAAACAACGAGCAGAAACTCAAAGTATGATATGCTTAATGAATGGCGAAAAAATGATGTATAATGTTTTTACAGCCATTCCAGAAGTGGCTTGGCAAATTCTGGATTTATCCGAAAAACCAACCACTATTATACTAGACAATCCTAGAAATGTTGCTCCAAACCTAATTGCAGCTGATAAAACATTGGGAATTCGCATTATAAAAGAACCTTTTTGTTTCAAATTATTAGAACGAATGAAAAAACCTTTAGTGTCAACATCGGCTAATATTTCTGGGCAACCCACACCAAAATCATTCAAAGAAATTAGCCCCGAAATTATAAAAGGCGTTGACTATGTAGTAAATTTGCAACACGATAAAATTTGTGACAAACCCTCTACAATAATTAAATTATCGTTAGACAATCAGGTGAAAATTATTCGCAAGTAAATATTTACCGCAGATTCGCAGATTTTTTATTCATTTATGGAAGATTTTAAATACAAAGACGAAACGTATCAAATAATAGGAATATTATTTGAAGTGCATAAAAATTTAGGGAAAGGGTTTTCAGAAATTGTATATAAAGATGCTATTGAATATGAATTCCAGCAAAACAATATTCCTTATCAAAGAGAAAAAGAGTATTTTGTAAATTATAAAAACACAACTTTAAAACATAAATTCTATGCTGATTTTGTTGTTTTTAATCAATTTATTTTAGAAATAAAATCTGTTGATTGTTTCAATAACAGTCATTATAATCAATGTTTGAATTATTTGAGAGTTTCTAATAATGAATTAGCATTTTTAGTTAATTTTAATTCTATTTCATTAGAATATAAAAGAATAATAAGTTCAAAAAAATAAAAAAATCTGCGAATCTGCGGTAAATAATGAATTATACAAAAGAATTAAACAATCCTATTTTTAAAATAATTGCTCAAGCAAGTCAGGAACTGAAGCTTGAAAGCTATGTAATTGGTGGGTTTGTGCGAGATATTATTTTAAAGAGAAATCACAAAAAAGATATTGATATTGTTGCTGTTGGTTCTGGAATTGAACTGGCATTAAAAGTGTCAAGCTTGCTTCCAAGAAAACCAAAAGTGCAAGTTTTCAAAACCTATGGCACTGCCATGTTGCGATTTGAAGATACTGAAATCGAATTTGTTGGTGCTCGAAAAGAATCGTATCATTTTGAAAGTAGAAATCCTATTGTAGAAAACGGTACACTTGAAGATGATCAAAACCGTAGAGATTTTACCATCAATGCTTTAGCAATTTCTTTGAATCCCAATTCTTATGGCGAATTAATTGACCCATTTGAAGGCCTTAAAGACATTGAAAATAAAATAATAAAAACGCCGTTAGATCCAGATATTACTTATACTGACGATCCTTTGCGGATGATGCGAGCCATTCGATTTGCTGCGCAATTGGGTTTTGAAATAGATACAAATTCGCTTGATTCAATTTCAAAAAATGTTGAAAGAATCAATATTATAACCGGAGAACGTATTGTTGACGAATTGAATAAAATTCTTTCAACAAAAAAACCATCAATTGGTTTCCTTTTATTATACAAAACAGGATTGTTAGATAAAATTCTGCCTGAACTTACTGCCTTAAATTCGGTCGAAGAAATTGAAGGCCAAACCCATAAAAACAATTTTTATCACACACTCGAAGTGGTTGATAATATTTGCCCAAATACCGATGATGTCTGGTTGCGATGGTCTGCATTACTGCACGATATCGGAAAAGCACCTACGAAACGATTTAACAAAAAACAAGGTTGGACCTTTCACGGGCACGAATTTCTTGGCGGAAAAATGGTCAAGAAAATTTTTGAGCGGTTGCATATGCCATTGAATCAGAAAATGAAATTTGTTCAGAAAATGGTGATTATGAGCTCGCGACCAATTGTTTTATCTGATGAAATTGTTACCGACTCTGCAGTGAGACGTCTTGTTTTTGATGCTGGTGAAGATGTTGAAAATTTGATGACCTTGTGTGAAGCAGATATCACCACCAAAAACCCAGCAAAATTCAAAAAATACCATAACAATTTTGAATTAGTTCGTCAAAAAATTGTGGAAGTCGAAGAACGAGATCATATCCGTCAGTTTCAACCACCTATTACTGGTGAAGAAATTATGGAACTCTTTAATCTCAAACCATCACGTGAAATTGGTGTTTTGAAAGAAGCCGTAAAAGAAGCTATTCTAGAAGGAGAAATTCCTAATGAATACCAAGCTGCCTATGATTTTGTCTTAAAACGTGCCGCTAAAATGGGATTAAGTAAAATATAATTTTTCATACTACAACTATGTCATTGTATCATTTTAGAAAAGCATTACCTACAGACAAAACTATAATTTGGAACATTCTTCAACAAGCAATACAGCGAAGAAAAGAAGATGGTAGCAATCAATGGCAAGATGGTTATCCAAATTTAGATGTTATTAAAAATGATATTGATAAAGAAGAAGGTTTTGTGCTTACTGATGGTGAAAATAGTATTGGATATTGTGCCATTCTGATAAATAATGAACCCGAATATGAGAAAATTATAGGCAAATGGTTATCTAATGATGATTTTGTTGTAGTGCATCGCATTGCAATTGCAGAAGATTATCTTGGTCAAGGTTTATCAAAAATTTTACTCGAAAAAGTAGCAGATTTCGCCAAAAAAAACAAAATCTTTAGTGTAAAAGTAGATACCAATTTTGATAATATAGCTATGCTTAAATCTTTTGAAAAAATGGGTTATACCTATTGTGGCGAAGTGTTTTTTAGAGGAAATGCAAGAAAAGCGTATGAAAAAATACTTCACTAAACTTTATGATTTGTTTACAATCACAAACCTTAAAAATCAAGTAATTTTGCACGCAATAATTCAAAAAGTATTAATTTAATATACAGATATCTTCCTAATGAAAAATAACAAATCCGTTATAATTTGGCTTCTTTCAGGTTGTGTTTTACTTTTTTTGATGGTTACTGTTGGTGGTATCACTCGCCTAACCAATTCTGGACTTTCTATGACCGATTGGCATTTGGTAACCGATACTTTTCCACCTTTGACTCAAGAAAAATGGATAATAGCCTTTGAAGAATACAAGAAGTTTCCAGAATATCAAAAAATCAATATTCATAATGATTTTACGCTTTCTGATTATAAATTCATCTATTTCTGGGAATGGTTTCATCGTTTTATTGGTCGAATAATAGGACTTGTTTTTATTGTACCTTTTATTTATTTTCTAGTCAAAAAACAGTTAGATAAAGCAACCATCAAAAAAGGAATTATCTTGCTAGGAATGGGTGCTTTTCAAGGGTTTTTGGGCTGGTTTATGGTAAAAAGCGGTCTAATTGACAATCCTGATGTAAGTCATTTTAGATTGGCACTACATCTCACTTTTGCCTTTATAACCTTTGCTTACACACTTTGGGTTGCATTAGATTTAATTTTTCCTAATAAAAATGAAGTAATATTTCCATTAAAGAAAATTGCCCGCATTGCTATTGTTTTCATCATTATCCAAATTATTTATGGTGGTTTTGTTGCTGGTTTAAATGCTGGTTTGATTCACAATCATTGGCCATTAATGAGTGATGGACAATTGTTTCACGACAGTATTGTTTTAGAAAAAGATTCTTGGTTTCTGCGATTTACAGAAGGCAAAAGTGGTGTTCAATTCATTCATCGTACAATGGCCTATTTTGTAGTAAGTATTATAACTTTTTTATATTTTAAAAGCAAAAACTACACGTTATCAACAGAACAAAAAAACGGTATAAATTCTTTATTATTTATTGTATTTTTGCAGTTCGCGCTTGGTGTTTTTACGCTTTTATATGGAGTTCCTTTGTGGTTAGGGTTATCACATCAAATTACAGCTTTTGTATTACTAGCCACAATGACGTATACTTTGCATCGCTTATCAAAATAAATACCCGACTATATTGTCACAGTTCTTTTAGAAATAATTAATGTCAAAACTTGCCTCTCAAGATAAATTTCTTGATTTATCTGATTATGGAAGACCTTTTGGAAAATTTCTTGCCAAACAACTTATCAATACTCGCTTTACTCCTATTCACGTTACGCTGCTATTTGGTTTTTCGGGATTGATTGCCATTTTATGTATCTTAGAGGGATATTTTCTCGCAGCAGGTTTTTTTATTGTATTAAAGTCTGGAATTGATGCTGCCGATGGCGAATTGGCACGATTAAAAAGTATTCCATCTTATTTTGGTCGCTATTTGGACAGTGTTTTTGATATAGTTTTGAATTTTTTGTTTTTGATGGCTATATGTTATGTCTCTAAAACTACTATTTGGTTTGCTTTATTAGCGTTTATAGGCATTCAACTTCAAGGAACATTGTATAATTATTACTATGTGATTTTGAGAAACAAATCAGTTGGTGGAGATGCTACTAGTAAAATATTTGAATACAAAACACCCAAAGCATTACCTGGCGAAAGTCAAAAATCGGTCAATATTTTGTTTATCATTTACACCATTGTCTATGGTGTTTTTGATAAAATAATTCACTTCCTAGATCAAGATGCATACAGAGTAAAAACATTTCCAAATTGGTTTATGACGTTACTTTCGTTGTATGGTTTGGGTTTTCAATTACTCATTATTGCGTTGATGTTGCCCTTTGGTTGGATTGAATTTATTGTGCCTTTTTTTATTGTTTATACTTTTTTGATTTTTATCATTATTGGCATCCGAAAGCTATTTTTGAAGTAAAAAATCACTATCGATAAAATCTATACAACAATATCAAACCATTCATTATAAATGAATTATAATTATTTTATTAAACAAATTGTTTAAATAAAAATTACCCAATCCAAATTTTAAATTCCTGCACTTTTTCTCGACTTACTATCACTTCATCTTCATTATAGGTGGGTAAAATTATCTTTAATCTGGAGTTAGAATACAGAATTATTTCTTTTATTGACTGCAACGGAATAATGAATTTTCTACTAATTCTGAAAAAATGTTTGGCGTCTAATTCTTGTTCTAGTACTTCCAATGTAGTATCTATTAAATAATTTCTATTATCAAAAGTATGAATATAGGTACCTTTGTTTTCACTAAAAAAACATTCAATTTCATCTATAGATATTACTTTTAGGTGCTGCCCTATTTTTACTGTAAAACGCGTTTTAAATTGTTTTGCATTTGACTTTGCAAACATTTCTTTGATCATTTCAAAATCTAAAGAAACATTAGGAGCAGTTGCTGTTCTCGTTTTAAATTTATCAACTGCAGTTTCCAAATCTTCTTCATCAATTGGTTTTAATAAATAATCAATACTATTGAGTTTAAATGCTCTCAAAGCATATTCATCATAAGCCGTTGTGAAAATTATAGCACTTTTTATGTCAATATTTTCGAAAATTTCAAATGACAAACCATCAGAAAGTTGAATGTCTAAAAAAATCAAGTCAGGATGCGCATTATTCTGAAACCAATTGATGGATTCTTCAACAGAATGCAACATAACTTCAATTGGAATATTGAGTTTTTCTAATTTGCGTTGAAGCAATCTCGCTGCTGGTTTTTCGTCTTCTATAATTATTGTTTTCATCTACTTTCATTACTATTTGTTGCAAAATACAACTTGATTGGACTTAAAAAAGAGAAAATTATTTCCAGTTTGCTTTTGTTTGATTTTCTTTTTCAATGAGTTCGTTTATTTTTCTTTCTTCCCAGTTTTTTCCTAAGAAAGGATAAAAATTAAAAACTTTCATTCCGTGAAATACTACTCCTATTCCCCAACCTATTAAAGGCCAGAAAAACCATAAATCATTGGGAGAGGTTATTAGATTCAACACTAAAAAAAAGCCATTAAAAATTATGTATGAGATTAAATTGCCATAGAATCCTTTAATTTCATCTACTCTTTTTTTAGCATAAAAGTATTTCTCTTGTTCGTTGTTATTTATTTCCATTTTGTTTTTATTTTATAATTACTATTTACCTAAACTAACTCCAATTATTTTTATCATTTCCCTTATTTAAAATCTCTTTAATTTTTCGTTCTTCCCAAGAATGACCATATCCAAAAACTTTAAAAGCGTGCATCAATACCCCAAAACCCCAACCGCAAAGCGAAAACCAAAACCATTGAAATTGTGGCATATAGGTAAGATTTATAAAGATTAATATTGGAATTACACAACAGTACGATATTAGATTTCCGTAGAATCCTCTTAGCTCTTCTACTCTTTTTTTTGCTCTATAATAAGCTGTGTTTTGACCACTGTTTGAAACTGATTCAATTATACTCACTTGTTTGGTTAGTATGGGTAAATGCACTGCAAACTCTTTTTCTGTTTGATTGACTATTACTTTTCGTTGTGTTAGAATGGCATAACGACTGATAATGTTTTGCAAACCAACTCCTTGCCTATCTTGCAACACTTCTTTTTTCTGTAAATCATTTTGAATAACAAGATAATTATCATTTATAAAAATCTTGATGTGCAACGGTTTTTGTTCGCTTACGATGTTATGTTTAATCGTGTTTTCTAATAATAATTGCAACGAAAGCGGTACCACTCTTGCTTCTGGATTATCATAGTTTTCGGGCAATTCGTAGGAAATACTATTTTCAAAACGCATTTTCAACAAATTCATATAGGTTTTGGCAAAATTCAATTCTTCTTGAACAGTAACTAAATCCTTATCTTTTTGCTCCAGAACATAACGATAGATTTTTGATAATGAAGTGGTGAATTTCTGTGCATTATCTGGGTTTTCTTCAATCAACGAACTCAATACATTGAGACTATTAAAAAGAAAATGTGGGTCAATTTGATTCTTTAAACTTTCAAATTTGGCATTGGCTGTACCGGCAATTATTTTCTGTTCTTTGACTTTGTTTTCATTAAATGCTTTATAAAAAAGAAAAGCATATAGTGATAAGGTAACTACAAATGTGATGATAATAGCAGTTACATAATTGACAGCCTTTTCGTTTGAAATAAAATAGTCTAATGAGTTTCTGTTTACCACTAATTCTTCAAAAATTCTTAACAGAAAAATTACTAATAAGGATACCAAAAACGAACTCAAAAAACCTACAATCAATCTTTTTTTAGAAAATCGATCGGTACTAAATATTTTATCTAAATATTTAAATAGCAAGGAATTGGCAAATGTTAAAGAAAAGGTATATAACGCTACAAACCCAAATTGCACCAATAGATTGATATTGAAATGAAGTGTGCTTCCTAGAATTACATTCAATAATTGAATGACAATAAATATTGTAATTGATAGAAAAATGGTACGAGGCAACTCTTTATAAAAAATATTCATTTCAATAGGTTTTTAGAAACGCTTTCAAATTATTAATATCCAAAAGCGTCTTTATTTGTTATTTCCCACAATTTTTTTGAGCTTCAAGTGCTCTATCTAATCCCCATTTTGGTGAAAACGGTGTTTCTGGAACAAATTTTGCAAATAAATCAATACTACGATCAACTTCTTTACACAATGCTTTTACGTCTGCACCTGTCCATTTGGCACCACCAATTTCAAATTCTGCTTTTCCGAAAACAACTCTAGGATTTTCTGGCGCAATCGCTTGTGCTTTGCCATACATCTCCATTACTTTTGCCGAATATTTCATTCCGTTTGTCATTGGATCAAAAGCAACCCAACCGGTATAAATCATAGCTTGCATTACTAATAATTCGGGATTATTAGGATTTTTAATCATTTCTACATCCAATGCATTTTGAGCTTTTGTCAACAAAGCATTGACCATTTCTTTGTCTTTGGTAGCAAACGAATTAGTAGTATTGACCAGTGCTACGTAATAATTTGGCAACCAATTGTTTTTTTCTGCTGCGGCAATTCGTTCGAATAAATCGGAAGCTTCTGTGTTTTTTCCTTCTCCCCAAAGCGAAAATGCTTTACCCATTCCTTGCTCAAATTGACCTGACGATTTTGCTTGTCCTTGTGCTTGCATTAAGCTTGATACTACTACTGCTAAAATTAAAATTACTTTTTTCATGATATTGTTTTTAAATTGTTAATTATTTTGAAATTGAAATTGCTAATGTTATTGATGATGTAAATTTATACTGAAAATCATTTCTTTAAAACTTATACTTACCGAAATGTTGATTTCTTTGGATGAATTGTAAAATCTAAATGGATATTATAAATTCTTTAATTGATTGTCATTTTTATTGTCGCTTATGGTCCAGAAAAAACCTAAAAAGAAAAACCGATCTGCCGTTGGGGTTATCTCGCGTCGTTTAAAGCTTCCGTTTGTTTTTTCGTTGGCATATTCATACCCAAAAACATTTTGAGTCCCTAAAACATTCGATACCGAAAAATACAAAATCTTTTGTGTCGTCAATAAATACGCCCAATTGAAACTCAAATTGTTGTAGGCTTTTGTTTTTCCGTTCATAAAAGTTTTTTCATTCGGATTGTTATATGGTCTTCCCGTACTAAACGAATAGGTAAAACCTATTTGAGATTTCCAGTCATTTATCCAATATTTCGTCACAACTGACAAGGTGTTTTGGGCAACAAAACTTGGCGTTACTTTTGAAGTGTAGTCTTTATAGTCTCTTTTGGTATCAATGTAGGAATATGAAATCCAATATTCTAAATTTTTAAATGTTTTTCCATCTCTCCAAAAAAGATCTAAACCTGTAGCATAACCGTTGCCGTTGTTGTTATACTTACTATCATAAATAGTCGTTATAGCATTATTATACTTAACCAAATTATCATATTGTTTAAAATAGGTTTCGGCTCTAAATGTTTTGCGGTCTTTGTTGTATTGAAAATTTAAAATATAATGCGTTGACTGTTCGTTTTCAAATTGATGCTCGCTAGAAAACTTTAGATATTGCGCATTTGGAGCTTGTGCAAAGTTGCCATAAGCAAAAGAAAACTGACTGTTTTTTGCAAATTTATAGGCTAATGAAACACGAGGTGAAACAGCATTTTCTTTGGTTAAATCATTATTCGAAAAACGAATACCTACTTTGGCAGCCCATTTTTTTGAGAAGAAAATATCAGCTTCAGAAAAAGCAGCGGCAATAGCAGATTGATATCCATTATTTAAAGCGAACTGATTTTCTGGCTTAAAACTTTCGTCAAAATGGGTGTTGAAATAATCTGCTCCAAAAGATACTTTAAGTCGGTCTGAAAAGCTTTTTCTGAATTTTAATTTCAAGTGTAGGGCATTTTCTTGATTGTTAACATTATCACTATCAATAGCTATTTCATTATTACCTATACCATAACTTAATCCTGTTGCTATTTGCCAATTGGACCCGAAATTTCCTTTATAAGAAGAGTTTAAATAGAAGTTTCTATTGTCAAGATTGAATCTTATTTTGTTAGGACTATTTACATTTTCTTGATTCAAATCAAATTGTGAGGCATCAAAAGCGGCATATAATTTGAAAATTCCATTATTAAAATTATAACGATAAACCGATTCTCCTGACAAGGATTGAAAAGGTTTGTTCCAATCTACATCCTGTTTTACCATCAATTGATAGGGAGACAAATCAATAAAAGCAGTATTAAAACTCAAAGAACTTTTATTCCATTTTTGAGTATGCCCTAATCCTAAACCAACGGTCATCAAAGCAATATCGGTTTTGTTTTGATCGGGTTCGTCTTGGGTATTGAGCAATAACACACTTGATAAAGCTTCACCATATTCGGCAGAATAACCACCTGTAGAAAATGATATTCCGCTAAATAAAAATGGCGAAAATCGTCCTCTTGTGGGTAAATTATTGGTACTTGCGCCATAAGGTTGCGCTACACGAATACCATCTACATAAGTTTGAGTTTCGTCTGCTTCGCCACCACGAACAAACAATCGTCCATCTTCACCTACTGAATTGGTTCCTGGTAAGGTTTGTAATGCGGCAATAATATTTCCAGCCGAACCTGCTGTGGTCACAATATCTAATGGTTTCAAAACCGAAACTCTTGCTTTATCACCAGATTCCATTGTTCCTGCTGTAACAACAACTGCATCAAGTGAAGTAACACTTTCTCTTAATTTTATAGTTTGCTCTTTAAAATTAGCTACATCAACAACCATTTTTGTAGTTTCATAAATAAGAAAACTCACAACTAATGTTTGATTTCCTGAAGTGGTGGTGGTAAAAGAAAAATTTCCTGTTTCGTTGCTAGAAGTACCATCATAAGTGCCGTCAATAAAGATATTTGCACCCACAACTGGCTTTCCTTTTTCATCTACAATTCTACCCGAAAGTGTGGTTTGAGAAAATAAAAGGGAAGAAAATAATAAAATAGTAAAAGAAAAAATAGTTTTCATATTATTGAGTTTTATAAGGCAAATATATTTCAGCACCTAAAACTATAAAATAATATTGAACCGAACTGTCGTTTTTTTAGGATGAGTTGTTAAGAAACCATTAATTTTAAAACCATTTTTTCTTTTTAAAATAGTACACCATTCCTATTACCAATAAAAGCATAACTGACATCACCATAAAATATCCATATTTATTTCTTAATTCTGGCATCACGTCAAAATTCATCCCATAAACGCCAACAATAAATGTCAATGGCATAAAGATGACCGAAACGACGGTTAGAATTTTCATAATTTCATTCATCCTATGACTTTGAGTGGAGAAATAAAAACTTGAAGCACTATCAAGCGTATTCATATCATACTCTATTTGTTCCAAAATTTCTAATGCTTTTTGATGCAAACGTGCAAAAAAACTATAATTCGTTTTTTCAATTCCATCATATTGATCTTCGTCATGCTCACTTTTTAGAGAATACAATGCATCTCGTAGAGGCAAAATAGAACGTTTTAGAAAATTTAAATTTTCACGGTTTTTCTCAATTCTCACTAAAACTTCAGGATTGTCACTTGTTTTTGCTTCTATCATCAACTCTTCTATCCTATCTTCATAAAATTCGATGGTGATATAAAAATTTTCCATTACGGCTTCGAGTAACAAGTACAACAAATAATCGTTTTTCTTTTTGCGAACAATACCACTATGGGTTTTGATTCTCTCTCGAATATGCGTAAAAAAATCACTCTTTTTTTCTTGAAAAGAAACTAATAAATTATCCTTTAACAAAAAACTGATTTGTTCAACACTCACTGTATCATAGTCTTCATCTGGCAAAATTGATTTTATACTAAAAAAGAGTATTTGGTCTAATTCTTCCATTTTGCTTCGTCTAGAAACATTAAGAATATCACTTACAATGAAATTTTCTATCGATAGCATTTCGCCAATAGATTTTATCAAATTCACATCATACAACCCGTGAATATTAAACCATTTTACATCATCAGCCTGCAATTCGTCTTCAATTTCCTTTTTTACCCTATCTAAAGAAACTTTTTTATACTCTTCATATCCAGAATCATCATATACAAACAATTGCATTTCAATAGGATCAGATTTATGTGTTCCTGTATATTCGAAAAAGTTGGGTTGTACTTTTCTGACTTTTTTATATTTAATTCTTTTCATTCTAATAGAATTGTAAAATTTAGGCATAAATATAGGAGTTTTTAAATTTCCAATTTACATTTACAAAAAATTACCATATGAAAATGATCCTTATCAATATCAAAGAGTTGTTACAAATTCGCGACAGTGCTACTCTTAAAGTTGCTGGTGCTGCTATGGCAGACTTGCCTTCGCTAAAAAATGCTTTTCTGATTATTGAAAATGATAATATCCTTGAATTTGGTAAAATGGAAGATTGTCCTAAAATTTCTTCCGAAAAAATTATTGATGCAACGGGAAAAATGGTCTTACCATCGTGGTGTGACAGTCATACTCATATTGTATATGCAGGTAATCGTGATCAAGAATTTGTTGATAGAATCAATGGTTTGAGTTATGAAGAAATTGCCAATCGTGGTGGTGGAATCCTAAATTCTGCCAAAAAACTACACGAAACTACCGAAGAAAAAATCTATAATCAATCTGTACTTCGACTTGAAGAAGTAATCCGTTTGGGAACTGGTGCTGTTGAAATCAAATCGGGTTATGGTCTTACTTTGGACGATGAATTGAAAATGCTTCGAGTAATCAAACGTATGCAAAACGAATTTCCTATAACTATAAAAGCTACTTTTTTGGGTGCTCATGCTTTTCCTTTAGCCTATAAAAACAATCATCAAGGCTATATTGATTTGATTATAAACGAAATGATTCCAGCTATTGCCAAAGAAAAACTAGCTGAATATATTGATGTTTTTTGTGAAAGTGGGTATTTTTCTGTTTCAGAAACCGATCAAATACTAAAAACGGGTATTGCTTATGGCTTGCAACCGAAAATCCATGTTAATCAATTCAATGCTATAGGTGGTGTTGCAGTTGGCGTTCAAAATATGGCGCTTTCTGTCGATCATTTAGAAATTATGAGTCAAGAAGATATTGAAGTGCTTCAAAATACCGATACTATGCCTGTTGCTTTACCTTCATGCTCCTATTTTTTAAGCATTCCATACACACCAGCACGTGAAATGATCAATGCTGGTTTGCCATTGGCATTAGCCACCGATTTTAATCCTGGTTCTACACCTTCTGGAAATATGAATTTTGTTGTAGCGACTGCTTGTATCAAAATGAAAATGACACCTGAAGAAGCCATCAATGCTGCAACTATTAATGGTGCTTATGCAATGGGAATTTCAAAAACGCACGGTAGCATTACCGTTGGTAAAAAAGCGAATTTAATTATAACAAAACCGATACCTTCTTTCTACCAATTGCCTTATGCTTTTGGAAGTAATCTTATTGACCAAGTAATTCTAAACGGAAAATTAGTCTAAAAAAAAAGGAACCCAAAATTTGGATTCCTTTTTAAATATTTCAATCTATTTTATTATTTCAAAGAGAAACTAGATTTAGAAACAAGTTCTCCTTTGTCAAAAACATTTACAAAATAAGTTCCTTTTTCAAAATCTTGTCCTGGTAAATCTTGTGTTACATCAACTGATTTATTTTCGTACTGTACAACAGTAGAAAAACTATAAGTCAATGATTTGTCACCAAATGACTCTGTTTTCTTTTCACCTAACACATTGTTTTTGCTATCAATAACTTGAACATAATAGGTTTTATCACCTGTTTTTGCAACTTTATTTTCAGCAATGGT
>JAYTNO010000036.1:0-5437 GCA_043748275.1 Flavobacterium sp.
CTCAACCAGTTCTTAACTATTTTTGAAAAAAGGGTTCAACTTTAATTAAAAAGTCAAACCCCTATATTTTTAAACTTACACACTTTTTAGGATAGTGTCAAATTAATTATAAATTTGTCTAAACTTTTGGGTTCAGTCTATTATCGGGATTTTTCTTAATTAGCTATCGTCTCAATTTTCATCTTACCCACTTTAAGATAAGTCAAAGCTTTTGAGTAATTGAGTAAAAAAGATATTGTCTCTTTTTTAGGTTTCATAGTAGTGGTAACTAATTTTTTTTTAGAGTAAATTTTAGCCATATTGTAATTTTTGTTTTTGTTATTATTACAACGTGGTTATTTACTTATTATTGTTTAATTAGTTAAAATAATTTGATGTTTATCAATTACTTTTCTCAAATTCATAATAGCATAACGCATTCTACCTAAAGCAGTATTGATACTTACACCAGTTGCATCCGAAATTTCTTTGAAACTCATATCTTGATAAATACGCATCATTAGTACTTCTTTTTGATCATCTGGTAATTCTAGCACTAATCGATTTAAATCTTTTTCTACTTGTTCAGAAAACATTTTATTTTCAATTGTTAATGAGCTATCTGTTAATAAAGAAAAAATAGAAAATTCTTCTGTTTCTCTATTCAATGGCATTTTTTTAATTCTTCTATAATGATCAATAACTAGATTATAGGCAATTCTCATTACCCAAGGCAAAAATTTACCTTCTTCGTTATACGAATTTGATTTTAAAGTTTGAATCACTTTTACAAAAGTGTCTTGAAATACGTCATCTGCCAAATCTCTATCTGAGACTTTAGAATAGATAAAACCGTAAATCCTTGATTGGTGCTTATTAATTAATGTAGCCAAAGCTGACTCGTCGCCTGACAAATAATTTTTTACCAATAATGCGTCTGGGGTTTGTACATTAGCCATAAAATTACTTTTTAGTTTAGTTTAAATAAAGTAGAGATTTCTCTAAAAAGTAGTTTTTTGTTATAGGCAAATGTTAAATTAGAAATAATATTAAGTCAAATGTAGCATATTTTTGATGTACAATACAAATATTAACAATAAATTTAACAGTATTTATACAATAAAAAATAAAATGCTTTCAGTTTTGTATGTAACTGTATGATTTTTTGAAAATTTAAAAGAGGATGTTAGACTAAAAACACATTTCAATATTAGTTTAAAACTATTTTGTTTAATCAATAATTACTTTTTTAGTGCTTTTTTCATATCCTGAATATACTGTTAGTAAATATATTCCTTTAGAAACATTTGAAACATCTATTTGATTGGGGTTTATAGTACTTTGTAAAATTCTATTTCCAATAAGATTGTGCAGTTCTACTTTATCAATACTTTCATTTGAAATGATATTAATAGAACCCTTAGTAGGATTTTGAAAATAAAAATCAGACAATTTTGAATTTGTAACTGTTCCTAATGAACAAGTATTTCCTACCACATAAGTAAAGTACTTTGTAACAGATAATCCTCCTGCATAAGCAAATTTAACCGCATAACTAATTGTTGAACCTATGGTTAAACCTGTTATGGTTTTGGTAAAAATAGTACCAGACACATTTGTCATTTGTGCTTCTGCAAAAGGTGTTTGTTTCCATAAAAAAGCTACCACACCAACTTTGTCTGTATCTAATAATTTAAAAGTAATCTTAACATCAGTTCCTAGAGTTTCAAAAGCATAATTGTAACCTATAGAAAAAGAGCCCGTTTGCGCTATTGCACTTGTTCCTGAGCATCCAATAACTGTTGTAGTAGTTGCATTCAGAACAATAGGATTTGAAACATAATTATTTCCTGCTATATCACTAGCAGCAATTGAAAAATTATAATTTGTATTCGATGTCAAATTAGGAATAATTACAGATTTTTGAACTCCAGATAAACCAGATGTATTGATAGTTCCACCACTATAATTAATACTGTAAGAAACATTTCCTGAATTGTCATTAGCATTCAATACTAGTTCAATTGTTGCACTTGTAACGGTTCCAATTGTAGCGGTAAAATTTGTAGGTGCTTGTGTATCAACTAACGTATTTTGATATACTCTAACATAATCAATCACCATTGCACTTTGAGTAAAATTATTGGCCGTTGGACCTGCATATCCTCCTATTGCATTATTTAATAATAGAAATTGTTCTTTATCAAAAGGCCAATTGCTTGCATTTTTAATTGCTGGATTATAGGTATAAAAGACAACATTATCAAGTAGAAATGATATTTGAAATGGTGACCAATTGAGGGAATAAATATGGTAATTATTGGCTAAATCAGAAGCAACTACTCCACCATTGTTTATGGAATTTCCAAAGGAAGAAGGAGAATGCAAGGTACTTTGAATATAATTTATGGATTGAGATGGAAAAATGCCGTGTTCCATAATATCTATTTCACCACAAGCAGGCCAATCTGTAGTTCCGTAGGTTGCATCAAAGTAACCACCATCTTCATTAACATTTTTACCTAACATCCAAATTGCTGGCCAAGTTCCCGCATCAATTGGAACTTTTGCACGAACATCTACACGACCATATTTGAAAGCAAATTTAGAATTTAATCTTGCAGAAGTATATTGTTTGGTAATACCTTGATTTGTATACGGTTCTTTTTTTGCAACAATATTCAAGAAACCTGCATTTACAAATGAATTTGCTAACTGGTTTGTATAATGCTGCAATTCACTATTAAACCAGCTACCGCTAGCAGGTAATTGGGTTTGATGAAACCATTTATTGACATCTATTGCACCGTTTGTATTGAATTCATCAGACCAAACTAAATCAGAATATACAACATCCACTTGAGAAAAGCAGAAATTAGTGTAAAGAAAAAAAGTAAAAATGATATAATATTTATTTAGTCTCATTTGAGTATTTTTTTAAGTAATTGAAATTCTTTTTTAATTCTATTACTGGTTTTTTACTATTGTATCAATGCAATTTTAAAATTTCAAGTTTTCATTTTTATCCCACAAACCCCAGTATGCACCTACATTACCTTCTGGTCCTACTTTCCAAGATTCATCAAATGATGCAAAATAAAAACATTCAATATTGTTTTGGACACACCAAGTTTGTGTTTCAATAAAATATCGTATCGCATTTTCATTAGAAGCTACTGCACCTTTTAATGAGCCACCATCACTTGGCCAACCCGTTTCTGTTATTATCACTCTTTTTCCCTGACCAGCATCTTTAGCAGAACCGAACATACTTTGCATATGATTTAATGAATACTCAATTGGGCAACCTTCCCAATAGGGATAACAATTGGTTAAAATTACATCACAAACTTCAGTTATTTTTGGACGATGTGAAAATTCATAATAAGCATCAACATACCCTACCGGAATATTTGGCAAAGCTTCTTTGACGCGATTGATATAGGTTAATAATTGTTCTTCGGTCAAATCACCACGGTACATTACTTCGTTGCCTACCGCTGCAATATCAACACAACCTTCTTTTGCAAGTGTGATTAAACTTTCTATTTCTTTTTCGTTGCGTTCTAAATCATCTCCTAACCAAGCGCCAACAAGTGTTTTCATTCCGTTTTGATGTGCAATTCTAGGAATATTTTCATTTCCTTCAATACAAGAAAAAGAGCGAACCCAATTGGTATAAGGTTTCAGAATTTGAATACGACGATTGACTTGTTCGGCAGTAATAATATCACCTGGTTTTTGCCCATCTTCATATAAACTAAAACATATTCCGTGTATTCCTTTTTCTAAAGTTTCTCTCCAAATATTTGATAATTTTGGGAAAGTAATTTCAGGAAAATGAATATTTTGAATAATATCTTTTGAAGAATTATTCTCTAAAGAAAAAAAATGACCTTCTCTATATGACATAATTCTGCTTATTTATTATATTTCAAATTTTCGTTTTTATCCCAAATTCCCCATCTTGCTCCTACTTCACCTTCTTGATTAATTTTCCAAGGTTCATCAAATGATGAAAAATAAAAAATTTCAATATTTTTATTTTTGGCCCATTCTTGAACAGCTATAAAATATTTCATAGCATTACTGTTAGATGGTATTGCAGCTTGTACATTTTCTCCAATATTAGGCCAACCCGTTTCTGAAATAATTACTTTTTTTCCTTTAGCATTTTTTTGAGTTAATTCATACATTTCATCTAGATATGATATTGCATGGGCATTATCTGATCCTTCCCAGAAAGGATAACAATTTACTAAAATAATATCACAAGCTTCAACTAAAGCGGGTTTATCTAGAAACTGATAATAAGCATCTGCGTAACCTATTGGGATATTATCAGGCAATGCTTCTTTTACTCTTTTTATATATTTTAATAACTCTTGTTCAGAGATTTCTCCGCGATGTAACACTTCATTTCCGACGGCTGCAATGTCTACAAAACCTGTTCTTGCAAGAGCAATAAGTGAATTTATTTCTTTTTCATTTCGTTCTTTATCATCACTTATCCAAACACCTACTACTGTTTTTAAACCTTTTTGGTGTGCCACTTTTGGAATTAACTCATTTCCATCTGAGCAAGAAAAAGTTCTAATCCATTTTGTATACGGGCTTATTACTTCTAGTCTTTTTTGAATTTGACTTTCAGAAATAATATCCCCAACTTTTTGTCCTTCTAAATACGGGCTAAAACATAAACCATGAATACCATTATTTAAAATTTCTGAAAATTGAGCGCTTAATTCATTTTCGTTTTTTGAACTTAAATCTGTTCCTATAATTGAATTAAGGTTTTTTCTATTTTGTACTAAAGTTTGAAGTTTTCCAGATAGATATGCTGAAGATTGTTTTTTAGGAGCAGCTTTTCTTAAATCTAATTCTTTTTTGATTGCTCGTGCTTTTGCTTCTGTAAGATCATAATTCCACATAACCCACATTGCTATTAGCGTACCACAAATTGGAACACCTGAAAAGAAAAGTCTTAAACCGGTAACAGCACCTTCTGGTTGGGTTGGTGCACCAGCTTTGAAAGCAACTGCTGACATAATTACTCCAGTTAATAATCCAGCTATAGCAAATCCAAACTTTACCATCCACCAATATATTGCACCAAATACGCCCTCTCGTCTTTTGCCTGATTCTAATTCATCCATATCACAAACGTCTGCAGTCATAGACATCATCAATGTGAATAAGCTTCCAATACCGAAAGAAAAGAAGGGCAAAGCAAATAAAAACAAATATGGTTTTCCCGGAATAAAAAGGAACCATAGTAGAATATATCCAAAAACTGATATGCCTTGACAAATTAAAAACGCTCTCTTTTTTTCCATTTTTTTTGCAATCCAAGCAACAATAGGAATTACAATAAAAGTTGTTGCTAAAGCACCACCACATCCAAAAAGGGTTGGCCAAATACCTGCAGCTGCGGTATCGCCATTAAATAAATAATATA
>JAYTNO010000037.1:0-29490 GCA_043748275.1 Flavobacterium sp.
TCTACAAGGACTCGAACCTTGAAAGACTGCACCAAAAACAGTTGTGTTACCATTACACCATAGACCAATTCCATTGCTGTTAAGCGAGTGCAAATTTAAAATAAATTTTATTTTTAGCAAACATTTATAGTTTTTTTATTTAAAAATAATTTAATCGTAACAATACCTTTTTTTTAAAGTCTTTATAATCTGTATGAATGACAAATTTATTCATTGAAAATTGTAATTTATTTTTTTGTTAAGGAAAGGTTTCTTTCTATAAAAAATAGTTTCTTTGTAACTCGAAAAAAAATATTATTTCTATACATATGATGACATTTAACTTTAATAAATGGAACACCATTTTAGGTTGGTTTGCTTTTGCTATTGCTTTAATAACATATTCCTTAACTGTTGAGCCTACAATGAGTTTTTGGGATTGTGGCGAATATATTGCTACTGCAGCAAAACTTGAAGTAGGTCATCCGCCTGGAGCACCATTATTTCAAATGATAGGTGCGTTTTTTGCCATGTTTGCAATAGATCAAAATCACATTGCTTTGATGGTAAATATGATGTCTGTTTTTTCGAGTGCATTCACCATTCTTTTTATGTTTTGGTCGTCTTCTATTTTATTAAAAAAGTTAATCTCGCAGTTTTCTGAAATAAACAATATTAATTCGATTGCAATTTTAGGCGCTTCTTTTGTTGGTTCTTTAGCGTATACATTCTCAGACAGTTTCTGGTTCAATGCTGTTGAAGCCGAAGTATATGCTATGGCTACTTTACTTATTTCATTACTATTCTGGCTTGGTTTACGTTGGGAACAAGAAATGAATACACCAAGAGGCAATAAGTGGTTATTGATTATTAGTTTAGTAATCGGACTTTCTTTTGGAGTTCACTTTATGGCATTATTGACCATTCCATCAATTGGGTTTTTATATTATTTTAAACATTATAAAACTATTACAGTTAAAAATTTCATCATTGCCAATATTGTAGTGGTTGCTATTTTATTGTTTATTTTTAAATTACTATTGCCTTTAACTATGGCATTTTTTGGTAAAACTGAAATATTTATGGTCAATAATTTAGGCATGCCATTTGATTCAGGAACAATTTTTGTTTTTTTATTATTTATTGCCTTCTTTTATTTTGGTTTAAAATACACCAAACAAAAAGGACTCGTTTTTTATAATACTATAATTCTTTGTATCCTTTTTATCCTTATCGGATTCTCAACTTGGATGATGTTGCCCATTCGTGCAAATGCAAATACTGTAATTAACGAAAACAAACCTTCTGATGCGGCTGAAGTATTAGCCTATTACAACAGAGAGCAATACGGTGTAAATCCTTTGTTTTACGGACCACAATATACCGATACGTTTGTTGGCTTGGATGAAGAAACTCCTTATCTTGACAAAGCACCAAATTACGAAAGAGATTATAAAACCAATAAATATATCATTACAAACAATTATAAAAATGCTGAACAAAATAGTGATGATAATCAAAAAGCTGTTTTGCCAAGGTTATGGAGTACAGAACATGTTGAGAATTATATGAACTTTACTCATGTACCTGAATTCAGACTAAAACCAGAATATTCAGAAGAAAAAGAACTTGTTGATATCATTACAGAATTTCGAGCGGCTTATGCAAAAAAAGATATTGATAACGAAGGTTATATTTCATTCTTGAAAAGTTATGGCGAATATCTTATCATAGAAAAACCAACGACTTGGGACAACATCAGTTTTATGGTTGAATACCAATTCGGCTATATGTATTGGAGGTATTTGATGTGGAATTTTACCGGAAGACAAAATGATATTCAAGGAAAATATGATAATCTTGATGGAAATTGGATAAGCGGAATTAATTTTATAGATGAAATGCATTTGGGCTCTCAAGAAAATTTACCTTCTGATGTTTTGAATAACAAAGGAAGAAATATGTATTTCTTTTTACCTTTTATTCTTGGTTTAATTGGTTTGATTTATCACGCAAATAAAGATTTAAAAAGTTTTTATATCCTATTAACTCTGTTTTTATTTACTGGTATTGCATTAAAAATATATCTTAACGAAAGACCATTTGAACCTCGAGAACGTGACTATGCATTAGTGGGATCTTTTTATGTATTTGCTATTTGGATAGGTTTTGGCGTTTATGCTATTTATGACACTCTAAAAAATTACCTACAGCCAAAAATTGCAGGTCCAATAGTCATTGCAACTTCATTATTGGCTGCGCCAGTTTTAATGGCATCTCAAAATTGGGATGATCACAATCGTTCAAATCGTTATACAGCGATATCAATGGCAAAAAATTATTTGAATTCTTGTGAGCCAAACGCTATTTTATTTACCATTGGTGACAATGATACTTTCCCGCTTTGGTATGCTCAAGAAATTGAAAAAGTAAGAACCGACATAAAAATTGTAAACACGAGTTTGTTTATGACTGATTGGTATATTGATCAAATGAAAATGAAAAGTTATGAATCTGAAGGATTGCCAATTTCTTTCAAACATGACCAATATGTTGGAGATAAATTAGATTATGCTGTACATCAAGACCAAACAAAAAATCGTTGGAACATAAAAGATTTGATTCAGTTTATCGCAAGTGATGATCCTAGAACAATCTTAGAAATGCAAAACGGTCAAAAAATTCATTTTTACCCAACAAATAAAGTTAGAATTCCTATTGATAAAAACACAATTATTCAAAATAAGGTTGTTGACCCAAAGTATAATGATTCTATCGTACCCTTTATTGATATTGAAATCAAAGGACAAGCATTATATAAAAATCGTTTGATGATGCTAGATGTTATTGCCAATAATAATTGGAAACGTCCGGTATATTTTACTGGTGGTAGTTTTGGTGATGATGATTATTTATGGATGAAGGATTTTCTTCAGCTTGACGGAATGGTCTATAAATTAGTACCAATTAGAACAACTGTGCCAAAAGACGGAAGTCCACTTGATATGGGACAAATAGATTCTGAAAAAATGTACAATATTGCGATGAAATTTGATTGGGGCAATGGAGAACTAAAAACTATTTACCATGATCCAGAAACTAGAAAAAACAGTATTTCATACCGAACAAATCTTGCTAGATTGATGGAGCAATTAATAAATGAAGGGAAGAAAGACAAGGCCAAGAAGATTATAGATCTAGCAATGTCTAAAATGCCTGTAAACTATTATAGCTATTATTCTTTGCTTGATCCTTTTGCTGGTGGCTATTATGAAATTGGCGAAAAACAAAAAGCACGTCAATTGTTAGACCAACTTATGACCAAATACAAAGAAAACCTTACTTTTTATAGAAATCTAAGACCTACAGAACAAAGTGATATTGCAATTGACATCATGACAGATATAGAGCGTTACAGAAGCTTATTAGAAGTTATGAAAGACAGAGGTGATATGGAGTATTATAATAAAAATAAAGTCGTTTTCAATTCCTACAACAAAATGTTTGAACGATTTGGAAGAGATATGGAATAATAAAAACTAAAGCAGCTCTCAAAAAAGTGCTGCTTTTTTAATAATTAACATGATTTCATAAAATGAAATTCTATTGGATTAAAACAAGTTGGGCTGTAAAAAAACTCTTTAAAAATTATATTTGGGATTTTCCAAATAAGGACAAAATTGTATATCTCACTTTTGATGACGGACCAACTCCAAAAATTACAGAATGGACTTTGGCACAATTAAAAAATTATAATGCCAAAGCAACCTTCTTTTGTATTGGAAATAATATTGAGAAACATCCTGAGATTTTTGATAAAATCATAAAAGAAAACCATTCTATAGGCAATCATACTTTCAATCATCTAAAGGGTTGGGAAACAACTAATGAAATCTATATTGAAAACACAATGCAATGTGATTCTGAATTAATAAAGAACAATTATGTAAACTGTAAATTATTTCGTCCTCCATATGGAAGAATAAAAAAACAACAAGCTACTTCTTTAAAAAATTTAGGATACAAAATAATAATGTGGGATGTTTTGAGCGCTGATTTTGACCCATTCATTACACCACAAAAATGTTTAGAAAATGTATTGTCAAATGTAAAGTCAGGCAGTATAATTGTATTTCACGATAGCGAAAAAGCATTTCGAAATTTAGAATTTGTACTTCCTAAATCTCTAGCTTTTTTGAAAGAAAATGGGTTTCGTTTTGAAGCGATCTACTAGATTTGTTCTTGAACTAATCCTATGATTGTATTAGCATCAAGTTCACCAGATTGTCTCCAGATCATTTGACCTTCTTTATAAATCATCAATGTTGGCAATCCTTTGATACGAAGTGCATCGGCCAATTCTTGATTTTTATCAACATCAATTTTGATCACTTTGGCTTTATCGCCAAGCGCAGCCGCAACATCTCTAATAACAGGATGCATTGACACTGATGAATCATTCCAATCTGTGTAAAAATCAATCAACACAGGAACTTGAGCATTTATTAGTTCTCCAAATTTTGACATAAAACCAAAATATTTAATTTCTAAAGCCTTGTAATTAACACATTAGAGTACAAAAGTACCATTTTAAACGAATTATGCTAATTTTTCGCCTTTTTTTAGTTGAATTACCGTTATTTCGGGCATAATACCGACTCTTCCCGGATATGCATGAAATCCGAAGCCACGGTTGACATAAATATATCTACCAAATTCTTCATACAATCCTGCCCATTGTTTGTAAACATATTGTGCTAAGCTCCATTTAAAAAATCCAGGAATTTCAATTCCAAATTGCATGCCATGAGTATGTCCAGACAATGTTAATTGAAAATGTTTATCGTGTTTTTTGACTTCATATTCCCAATGACTTGGATCGTGACTCATTAGAATTTTAAAATCTTCTTTTGTAAGATTTTGCGAGGCTTTTTTCAAATCTCCTGCTTGTTTGAAATTATGTCCCCAATTTTCTACTCCTACAAGTGCTATTCTATCTTTTCCTTTTTGAATAAAAATATGCTCATTGAGCAACAAATTAAAATCAATCTGACCATAAAGATTTTTTATATCTACAAAGTTTTTATCCTTAGCAGCTTCTGTTGGCCAAGTAACATATTCGCCATAATCGTGGTTTCCTAAAACTGAAAATTTACCATATTCGTGTTTTTTGATTCTCTTAAATGAATCAATCCAAGGATGCATTTCTTTGGCGTGAGTATTTACAATATCTCCTGTAAATAGAATTAAATCTGAATTTTGTTCATTGATCAAATCTATGGCATAATTAATTTTTTCAGGATTATCAAAACTACCACTGTGAACATCTGAAATCTGTGTAATGGTGAAACCATCAAAGGCATCTGGCAAGTCTGGGAAAAATATACGCTGTTTTATAACTTTATAATTATATTTCCCAATTGTCATCCCGTAAATTAAAGATAAAAAAGGAACAGCTGCCAATCCTAACCCTATTTGACTTACAAATCTCCTTCTAGATGGCAAAAAAGGTGTGGTACTGTCATTATTAACAAAAAAACTAACTGAGCCTGAAAAAATTCTATAAATATCTTCGCCAAGCATAATTATTGTTATTACAATTTTTGGTAAATAAACCAACAATAACAATCCCATTGTTAGCATTGTTTGTTTGGTTTGCCCAACCGAACGATCAAACAATGAAAACGAATAAATAATAAAAATAAATAGTAAAAAGCTAATAATTTGATATACATACAGCATCCATTTTAGCTTTAGGATATTTTTTATTGCTTGAAATGCATAAAACTCTATAAGTATTAATATGAATGCAAAAAACAGTAAGCGAAGTATCATTTAATATATTTTACACAAAATAACGAAGAAAGAAAATGAAAACTGATTTTGTTAATCAAATTTTAACGAAATAATAAAATCTTCTTAATTGAATGATTATTTTTACATTCTAATTTAATTATAAAATGTCACAAAAACGACTTTACCTTCTAGACGCTTACGCATTAATATTTCGTGGGTATTTTGCCTTCATAAAAAATCCTAGAATCAATTCGAAAGGAATGGATACATCAGCCATTATGGGATTTATGAATGCCTTAATGGATGTTATAAAACGTGAAAAACCAGATCATTTAGCTGTAGCATTCGACAAAGGAGGAAGTGATTATCGCTATGAAATGTATAAGGAGTACAAAGCACATCGTGATGAAACGCCAGAAGCGATAAAAATTGCGGTTCCGTATATTCAAGAATTACTAAAAGCGATGCATATTCCAATTATAGAAGTGTCAGGTTTTGAAGCCGACGATTTGATTGGAACTTTAGCAAAACAAGCTGAAAAAGAGAATTATAAAGTATTCATGGTTACCCCAGATAAAGATTTTGCACAATTGGTTTCCGAAAATATTTTTATGTACAAACCAGCGCGAATGGGTAATGATATTGAAATTTGGGGAATTCCAGAAGTATTAGCAAAATTTGAAATTGAACGACCAGAACAAGTCATTGATTTTCTTGGAATGATGGGTGATGCAGCCGATAATATTCCAGGTTTTCCTGGTGTTGGAGAAGTTACAGCCAAAAAACTTTTGAAAGAATTTGGATCAATGGAAAACCTTTTAGAAAATACCGATAAACTAAAAGGTGCATTAAAAGATAAAATTGAAAACAATAAAGATTTAGGAATTTTATCAAAAAAATTAGCTCGAATTCTTTTAGATTGCCCTGTAACCTTCAATGCTACTGATTATGAACTTTCAAAACCAGATGTTGAAAAAACAGATGCTTTATTTCAAGAATTGGAATTCCGAAATATTAAAATACAATTTGATAAATTTTTTGGAACTGGAAAAGAATATGATGAAATTGATACCAATGGCAATAGCAATGACAATAATCAAATTCAAAAAAAACCAGTAAAAAAATCCAATGATGATCAATTTGATTTATTCGGTTTTTCTGATGAAGAAAATGGCGAAGTAAAAACCAATTCGCATTATGCAACATTAGAAAACACCGAACATTTTTACCAAATTATTCAAGGTGATTTACCTGTTAAATTATTATTGCAAAATTTACTAAATCAAAATTCTGTTTGTTTTGATACCGAAACTACTGGAATTGATGCTTTAAATGCAGAAATAGTTGGAATGTCGTTTTCTTATGAAAAAGGAAAAGCTTTTTATGTTCCTTTTCCAGAAAATCAAGAAGAAACTCAAATATTGATTGATAAATTCAAACCCTTTTTTGAAAATGAAAAAATAGAAAAAATTGGTCAAAACATTAAATACGATTTAAAAATTCTTTCCCATTACGGTATTCAAATCAAAGGAAAATTGTTTGATACTATGATTGCACATTACTTGATAAATCCAGATATGCGTCATAATATGGATGTATTATCGGAAACGTATTTGAAATATTCGCCAAAATCTATTGAAGATTTAATTGGTAAAAAAGGAAAAAATCAAAAATCAATGCGCGATGTTTCTTTGGAAGAAATAAAGGAATATGCAGCCGAAGACGCAGATGTAACTTTTCAATTGAAACAAAATTTCAGTCCTATTTTAGATAAAGTAGAAACCAAAAAATTATTTGACGAAATCGAAATTCCATTAATTCCTGTTTTGGCAGCAATGGAATTAGAAGGCATCAATTTGGATGTTCCATTTTTGGCAGCAATGTCGGTAGAAATGGATGCCGAAAGCAAAGCACTTGAACAAAAAATTTATGAAACTGCTGGCGAGAAATTCAATTTGGCTTCACCAAAACAATTAGGTGATATTTTATTTGATAAACTTAAAATTGGCGGCGCCAAACAAAAGAAAACCAAAACAGGCCAATATGCTACTGGTGAAGAAATTTTAAGCTATTTAGAAAAAGACAATCCAATTGTAAAAGATATTCTCGAATGGCGTCAAATGGTGAAATTACAAAGCACTTATATTGATGCTTTGCCCAACCAAGTTGATAAAAAAACACATCGAGTTCATACCGATTATATGCAAACGGTTGCAGCAACTGGTAGATTGAGTTCCAACAATCCGAATTTGCAAAATATTCCAATTCGAACTGAACGTGGACGATTAATTCGAAAAGCATTCATTGCTCGCGATGAAAATTACACACTAGTTTCTGCCGATTATTCTCAAATAGAATTGAGAATTATTGCCGCACTTTCTGGCGAAGAAAATATGATGAAAGCTTTCCAAAATCACGAAGATATTCACAAAAGCACCGCTGCTAAAGTGTTTAATATTCCTTTGGAAGAAGTTACAAAAGAACAACGTAGCAATGCAAAAACGGTGAATTTTGGAATTATCTATGGCGTTTCTGCATTTGGATTGAGTAATCAAACCAATCTTTCTAGAAAAGAAAGCGCCGAGTTGATTGATGCTTATTATGCTACTTATCCAAAACTAAAATCATATATGAATAACCAAGTAGATTTTGCTCGTGAAAATGGTTATGTACAAACAGTTTTAGGCAGACGTCGATATCTAAAAGACATCAATTCAGCAAATATGATGGTAAAAAGTGGCGCCGAACGAAATGCTGTTAATGCGCCAATTCAAGGTTCTGCTGCAGATATCATTAAAATTGCAATGATAAATATTCATAAAAAACTAACTACTGAAAACTGGAAATCGAAAATGTTATTACAAGTACATGATGAACTTGTTTTTGATGTTCACAATTCTGAATTAGAGAAAATTCAACCTTTGATTAAGTATGAAATGGAAAATGCTTTTAAACTTGATGTTCCTTTAGTTGTAGAGATTGGTAGTGGGAAAAACTGGCTGGAAGCACATTGATAATTTGCTATTTACTATTGAAATCTCACAACAAGATAAAACAATAAAAAAGGTTTTCGTGAGCAACAAATGTGATTTCTCCCAAAAGTTCGAAATGACAAATGATCAGGTTTCTCTTGTCATTTCGACGAAGGAGAAATCTAATAACTAGAGCAAATAAATAGATTTTATGAGCAACAAATGTGATTTCACTAAAAGTTCGAAATCACAAATATTGCGTTGCTTTTGTCATTTCGACGAAGGAGAAATCTAATAACTAGAGCAAATAAATAGATTTTATGAGCAACAAATGTGATTTCACTAAAAGTTCGAAATCACAAATTATTACAAAAAAAACTGAATTTTTTTGACTATTGCTTCAAACTCTTCTTTTTCTAATTTTACTTTATTTTGAAATCGAATTTCGTCCATTTCGTTCAAAGGAATTAAATGAACGTGAGCGTGAGGTACTTCTAACCCAATCACTGCCATGCCAACTCTTTTGCAAGGTATTGCTTGCTCAATTGCTGTTGCGATTGTTTTTGAAAATTGCATTAATCCAAGATAGAGTTCATCTTCCATTTCAAAAATTTTGTTAATCTCTTTTTTAGGAATACACAATGTGTGTCCTTTGGCATTTGGATTTACATCTAAAAAAGCCAAAAAATTTGCAGTTTCTGCTATTTTATAACAAGGAATTTCTCCGTTTACTATTTTGGTAAAAATACTTGACATTAGTCTCTAGAAATTTCTAAAACCTCAAATTTTAAGACTCCATTTGGAACTGTAATTTCTGCTACTTCTCCAACCGATTTTCCAAGTAAACCACGACCAATTGGTGAGCTTACAGAAATTTTTCCTGACTTCAAATCTGCTTCACTTTCTGCAACCAAAGTATATTTTAACTCCATACCATTGGCTTGGTTTTTAATTTTCACACTTGACAAAACCAATGCTTTTGAAACATCAAGTTGAGACTCATCTATCAATCTAGCGTTTGAATGTACTTCTTCTAATTTTGCAATACGCATTTCAAGCATACCTTGTGCTTCTTTTGCTGCATCATATTCTGCATTTTCAGACAAATCACCTTTATCTCTTGCTTCTGCTATATCTGCTGATGCTTTTGGACGCATCACGCTTTTTAAATAATCTAATTCGTCTCGTAATTTTTTTAACCCTTCTGCTGTGTAATAAGATACTGCGCTCATAATTTCATCATTTATATAAATAGAAAAAATCCCATCTGGACGGGATTTCTTTTTTCAAAGATACTATATTTGTTTAACTTTATAATTATTTGTTAATCCTAACGATGTCAAAGTTAAATAAATTATTTTTGTTTGCATCATTCTTTTATACTTTTTTGAAATGAAAAAACATATTTTGTTGTTGTTTGGATTACTAATTATAATGAGTTGTTCAAAAGATACGGTGAGGAACAAAAATCCTTATATCCCAAACTATTCTTTTTCTTTTGTAATTAACTTAAGTCTTCCATCTTATGTAGCTTTAACCTCTAATTTAAATCCGATAAAAGTTAATGATGGAACCGGAATTAATTTTATTATAATGCGAGTTTCAGAAAATAATTATACCGTTTGGAATGCCAATTGTCCCAATCAATATCCTTCAGATTGTTCCTTAATGAGTATTAATGGATTGAATGCCAAATGTTCTTGTGATAATATAGAGTATAGTTTGTTTACTGGAGTTGGAACGGGTCAATATACTATGATTCCGTATGCGGTTGAAAATTTAGGGAATAATTCGATAAGAGTTTATAACTAATTAAAAAAGCCAAGTTAAATGATTCAACTTGGCTTTTCTTTTATAATTTTATTGTTATTCCGGTTAGAAAATTAATTCCTGCTTGTGGATAATAAAAATTTTCTGTTATTGCTTTATCTGTTGAACCTTGTGGTCTATAATAGTAACTATAGGTATATCCGTTTGAAACATATTTTTTGTCGAAAAGATTATTCACCATTAAATTAAAGGCAATTTCAGTTATCCATTTTGGTTTTACTTTATACGAAATAGTACAATTATTAATAAAATAAGCCTTCATACTTCTGCTATCTGTTGCAGTATTGTCTAAAAATTGTTTGCCAACATATTTAGAAACTAAACTAAAATCTAAATTTTTTATAGGTGTGAAAATAAATGTATTTCCTGCAACACAATTTGGCGAAAAAGAAATATCCGTGTTTTTTAGATTCGCAACAACAGCATTATAAGAAACTGTTTCGTATGTAGCTGGATCATATTGAGTATCATAGACCAAATAATTGAACTTATTAATTTTGTTTTGACTAAATGCTATATTAAAATCTATTCGAAATTTTAAATTGAATTGATAACCCGCTTGAAATTCTATTCCTGCTCGATAACTTTTATTTACATTTTGACGAATTCCGTTTCCTACATCATCCAATTCTCCTGTTAAAACCAACTGATTGTTATAGTGCATAAAATAGGCATTTGCAGTAGCAAAATACTTTTTTGTTTTCAGTTTGTATCCCATTTCAAAATCAACTAGTTGTTCTGCTTTGGGTTGAATTGGGTTTTTAGTCAAATCGTCACCATTAGGTTCGCGATTGGCAACTGCAACAGAGCTATAAACAGAATTGTTATTATTGAAAACATAAGTTAATCCTGCTTTTGGATTGAAAAAATTAAATTTTTTACTAACATTAATTCCCAATAAATCAGAACTCAAACCATTTGATTTGAATGCTACGTTCCTAAATTGAATATCTCCAAAAGCAATAAACTTAGGCGTAATTGAATACTCAGCTTTTGCATAAATAGATTGATCTTCTTTCATAATACTACTTTCATAATATTTTGTTCCAGATGAAATTATTGTTGGAAAAGCACTCCAGATGATTTCACCAAAATGAGTTCCGTCATATTTATTATAACCTCCACCAAGTGCGACATTCCATTTTTCTTTTTTATAATTTAAAGAATATACTAAAGCATAAAAATCACTCTTTGCCCATTTTCTTCTTATTACATCACTCGTATCATCTCCATTTGTAATTGATGAAAAATATTTTTTATAAGTATCATCAACCTTATATTCTTCATAATACCCTTTTCCTGGAGAAAAATTTCCTGATAGATTCCCTGAAAAATATTCATTAAATTGATGCGAAAAATGCGATTGATAATGATTTTGCTCATAATTATCAACTTGATTAGCGTAGGTATAATAATTATAAGTCCTTCCAGAATTTAGTAAATTTTGCGCTTCTGTTTCAGAAGAATAATTTCTTTCAATAAAAGCTTTAATTCCCTCAATATTGCCATTTACAACTGCTTCTGGTGTACCATACCAGGATTGATAAGTTATTTCTTTTCCTCCAAACACAATAGCTTTTATTGCTGTTTTTTTACTTACAAATCCAATTTCTATATAAAAAGATTTTAAATCTGATGAAGCTCTATCAATGTAACCATCACTAGCTATTTTAGACAATCTTGCCTCAGCATAGAAGCCTTTATTAATTCCGGTTCCGATACTCAAATTGTGTTTTCTGGTTCCAAAAGAACCTATACTATTTGATGTTTTTGCATAGGATTTTGCAGATGGATTAAATGTTTTTAAATTCAAACTAGCTCCAAAAGCTCCTGATCCATTTGTTGATGTACCTACACCACGTTGCAACTGAACATCTTCTAATGAAGTTGTTATGTCAGGAATGTCTACAAAATAAGTACCTTGACTTTCGGCATCGTTATACGGAATGCCATTTATAGTAACATTTACCCTTGTTGCATCACTACCACGAACACGAATACCAGTATACCCAACTCCTGCACCAGCATCTGAAGTCGTAATTACAGATGGTAATTGGTCTAATAAAATAGGTAAATCCTGACCTAAATTTATGGCTTCTAATTTTTCTTTAGAGATTGTTGTAAACGGGAAAGGAGATTTTTCATTTAATCGAGTGGCTTTTAAAAGCACCTCATTGAGTTGAATGGTTTTTGTAGTGACTTTTACTATTCCTTGAGAGAATGAAAGTAAAGAAAAGAGAAAAAAGAGAACTGTTAAATGATTTAAAAATCTAAATTCTTGTTTTTGAATGCCTTTGTGGCTAAATTGTTTGACTCGAGTTGAAAGCGAACTAAGTGAAGCAAATAAAATTTCCATTCGTAAAATTGTTACGAATAAAAAGAGGTAATTATTCTTTGGTTAAAAAAAAATGATTGTTTTCTGTGACAATAAGTAGCGTGCACGCTATTCTCATCACTTTTCCCTTAGCAGCATTACCTGCTCAGGTTCATTGGGTATAATCTCAGCCGTCATTCTGAATTTATTTCAGAGTCTAGCACCCCTTTTGAGACAGGGCAAAAGTATAAAAAAATAATGGTTTTGAGAGTTTTTACATAAAAATGTTATTACTCTTTATAAATTGAAAACCTTATAAATAAAAAAACAACCATTGTAAAATTAAATTATACAATGGTTGCCTTTTTATTTTTCCTATCTAAATGGTAAGTTTTCTATTGTTATGGTTATTTCACCTGTATTTCTATATGCTCCTGCGTTTTGTTGTCTCCATCTTACTACAACTAATGGTAAGACTTTTTTGTTAGGGTTTTTAAATTCTGAAAAATCTGAAATACCATATTTTAGAATACTATTATAACCTTGTTCAACATTTCCTAAATTGGCAAGAGATTGACCTGGATTATTACCCCAAAGTACTGAAAGATTTTGTCCAAATTCATCAAGAACTCTTCCTTGTATTAGTTTCCAAACAGGGTATTTATCCGATCTAGGATCGTTAGGTATAGTCGGCATTCCATATAACTTGGTCATTTGTTCACTTGTAAAATAACCTAAATCCCCATTATGTAAATCTGTATTCACCACATGCCAAGAGTTTATTGCAAATGAATCATCTGTCACTTTTTTATAATCAAAGTAAGTAACTTTTTGTTTTGATTTTAAAATAAAAGGCACTTCGTTTTTGTGTACAATACTCATAGGATCAACTAATGAATAGTTTGTTTGCGCACCAATTGTATAAATAGCATAATCATAACTGCTATTGTTTATAAAATTCATTTTGTGTGATAATAGTATATTTCTATTGGCCGAATCATTATTTTCAGGATCTGTATTTTGTAGTTCATCATTACTACAAGAAAAAATAAATGCTATAGAGAAAAGCATTACAAAAAATGCAAATCTTTTTTTTATTGAATTTTTCATGACTCTTGTTTATTTAAATTAATAAAATATTTTTTTTCAAATTTTTTTTTTTGCAATTTATTATTTTAAAATTGTGAAGTTATTTGTTTAGATGCAATTGAAATCGAGTTTATAGGTACATTCTTTTTGTAGTTTTTTTGAATGTATATAGATTTAAAAAAAGTTTAACCTTAAGATTATTTTATACCATTTAATAATTAATAAAAAACTATGACTTTGTTTTTTAATTTATTATCAATTAACCGCTTAACTAATTAATATTTAGTCTTTTAATTCTATATTAAATTTACAAATAAATAAGTATACTTATCTATTTTTATCAAATATTATGATAACTTTAATATAAATTTAGGGAGAATTTATTTGCAAAATAAAGGTTTGTTTTACAACTCTTTGGAAATACTTGTCAAAATGATTATCTGTCAAAAAAGTATTAATTTTTTATTCGTAAGAAAGGTAGTGTCAAATAGTTTATTTAAATAAATAACTAATCTAAATCTGGTTTTTTTCTAGATTCTTTTATATTTGATAGTGTTTTTTTATCCTTCAATCTCTTCTTTATGACTGATTTTGGAACTTTTGTAGATTTACGAATTTTGGGTACAATTAAACCTGTTTTAATAATTTCTAAGAAACGCTTAGTCACAGTTTCTTTATTTTTAAGTTGACTTCTATCTTCGTCACAATTTAAAATCAAGATTTGATCTAATGTTAATCGGGAAGCCAATTTAGTTTCTAAAACAGCCTTTTCTTCATCTGATAAGGCTTGAGAATTTTTCAGGTTAAATGACAAAACAACTTTCGAGGAAACTTTATTTACATTTTGACCACCAGCACCAGAACTTCTTACTGCTTTAAATTTTAACTCAGATATGATTTTTCCGGTTTCCAAAATTATTGTGGTTGATGTGCTGATTTTAATAAATCGTTTACCGTTTTTACTGGGTTAAAAGTTGATAATGGAACCTCAACAAAAACAGTTATCCATTTTGCCATTGCTCCATTCCACAAACCAGGTAATTCATAGGCTTTAAGGTCTTTGCCGTTTTTGTTTTTTTCAACAATAAAACCAGTAGCATTATCTACAAATTGATGCAAGTCAAATTTATTACCTTTATAATCTTTAATTCCGCAAACTAAATCTACTGGATTAAAATAGGTTGAGCTTGATAGAATTTGGGCTTGATTCTGATTTTGCAAATCTATTTGAGCTGTTTCTATAATTTGCAACGAGGTAATTCCTTTGTTATCTCTAACCCAAAAAGGTCCACCACCAGGTTCGCCCTCGTTTTTTACCATTCCGCAAATTCGGATGGGTTTATTTAAAATATCTTTTATATAACTGATTTTGTTTTCTAAAGTATATTTAGAAAAATCTTCGATAATCTCAATATTTAATTTTTGATTTATAAAAGTCACTATCGAATCTATTTCGGTTTCTTTTATAGTATTTAATTCAATTTGATTTAGATATGAGAATATTTCATTTTGTAATTTGATTAACAAACCTGCTAATGCTTTTTTGTAAAGGGCAATAATTTCTATTTTGCCTTGAATGACATTATCAATATTTTTTATAAAAACGATGTCGGCATCTAATTGATTTAAATTATCAAGCAAAGCACCATGTCCTGCTGGACGAAAAACTAATTTTCCAGCATCATTCCTGAAAGGTAAATTGTCTAAACCTACAGCAATTGTATCAGTAGCCGCGTTTTGAAAAGAATACTTAATATGAATTTCTGAATTTGAATTTTCTTCAATTTTGTGTTTTACTTTTTTTATAATTTCTTCAAAATTGGCTTGATGTGTTTCAGAAATTGTAAAATGCAAGTTTGAATGACCATTTGAATTGGCATAAAAAGCGCTTTCGTTCAAATGTTCTTCAATAGGTGTTGCTGTATAGGTTTTGTATTTATGAAAAGGTAAAATTCCTTTTGGTTTATTGCAATAATCAAACTCGTTCGATTCTAAAATCATTTTTATGAAATAATGATTTTTTTTGTCTCGTTCCCAAGTTTCAAAATCTGGATAATTGGCTCTAAGTTTTGCATCTACAGCTTCATAAAAAGGAAATTTTTCTAAACCTGTAATAAAAACCGTTAGACTTGAAGCATTTCTTCTGTTGATGAAGGCATTTATTGTTTCGTTTTCTTCATCAAAATCATTTAGAAATTCGCTTAGAAATTTAAACATTCTGCTTGCTGCTCCAGAAGCTGGAACAAATTTTTTGAGTTTTGATTTTTCTTTTTCAATATCAAAATAATTTGAGAAATATTGAAAATCAACATCAGAAAACTTTATTACACCATCTTCTTTTGTTGCTGGACGCACCAAATTGGCTTTTTGAATTCCTTTTTGAAAAATTGCTAGATGGTTTTTAATCGTGTCTAACGGAATTCCTTTTTCATGAATTTGAACATAATCATAAGATGAAAAACCCATATCCTTGGCTTTCATCAAATTATCAATAATAGTAATTGCTTTTTCAAGTCTTGATTCAGATGAGCCAGAAAGTGTTATAAAGGGTTTATTGTTTTCGATTAAAGCGTTTTTGAAAATTGTAAAAGTTTCTTCTCTATTATCTTCTTTGTCTCTCAAATCGTCTTTTACCCATGGCACATCAACATCTGTTAGAAAAATCAAATCATATTTATGTTTTCGTGCAGCTTTGTCTAAAACTGGATCACAATAATTATAATACATTTCAGAAAAAACTTTGGTAACCATTAAATTTGTATCACAAAACAACAACTGATTTGCAGTGAGCAAACTATTGTTTTCGAGTTTTACTTGGCCAACAGCAATTGGTAATAAATCTTCAGGTTCACATATTTGACCTGATTCGGCAAATTTATTCTGCAAATATTCTCTAGCAAATTCTGGAGCCCAAACAGTATCATAATGAGCTGCGAGCTGTTTTGCTAAAGTTGTTTTACCAGTAGATTCTGGACCAACCATTGCGATTTTTATGATGTTTGTATGTTGTTGTTTAAGATTTTCTTCCATTCTAAATAGCCATAAATGGCAATAATTGTAAATAAAATATATTGTATACTAGTAAAAGTATATCCTTTTGCGAAATATAACGGAATGGATATGATATCTCCTATAATCCATAGTATCCAATTCTCAATTTTTCTTTTTGCCATAAGCCACATTCCCACAAAGAAAATTCCTGTAATAAATGTATCAATATAGGACAACCAATTGGTAAATTTATTAAAAATAAGATACACTGCAATAACAAAAACTATTGTCAATATAAAAATTATAAGAGATTGTTTTTTTTCTAGTTTTGAAATCTTACTAATTGGATATTCAACAACATCTTCTTTTTTTCGTGTCCAAAGATACCATCCATAAATACTCATCACAAAATAATAACCGTTTATCATCATATCGCCCAATAATGACCATTTCCAGAGTAAAAAAACATAAATAGATGTGTTAATTAATCCAGTTGGGAAAACCAAAATATTGTCTTTTTTTGCAAACCAAACACTCAATAGCCCAAAAATTACAGCGGTAATTTCTAACACTATTTCATAGGTAGGATAGGAATTATATTGAGAAAACAAGAATTCTAACATTGAATTTTATGAGTTGAAAAAATTTAAATCCTCTTCAAAAGCGGTTCCAATAACTACAAGATCTGCACCCGATTTATAGGCTTTTTCTATAGCTTCTTTTGAACGTATTCCTCCACCAACAAGTAACGGAACCGAAATATTTTGAGCTACTAATGTTATCATCTCTTGTGGTACTGCCAATTCTGCACCACTACCAGCTTCAAGATAAATAAGTTTATTACCTATATACTCACCTGCTTGTGCTGTTTGCATTACATATTTTGCATTGTTTCTGTCTATTGGTTTAGTTTTACTTATGCGTTCAACTGCGGTTTGGTTACCACTTTCTATAAGGATATAACCTGTAGAAATCACTTCTAGTTGGGTTTGTTTTAGAATTGGCACAGCATTTACTTGATGTTCTATTAAATAATCTGGGTTTCTACCAGAAAGTAGTGTAAGAAACAAAATACCATCGGCTTTATTTGATATTTGAGAAGGATTTCCAGGGAAAAGTACAATTGGCAATGACGTAAATTCTTTTATCGAAAGAATCAATTCGTCTATAATTTGATTTTCGACACTACTGCCACCAATAAATATATGCGTTGCTGGCGATTGGTTTATTTTTTCTACCAAAACCGAAACTTCATTTATTTTGATTTTGTCGGGATCAATAAGAATGGCCAAAAGCTTTTCGTTTTTTGCTTTTGAGGCTATTATATTTTTATAAATTCTTGTCATAGGGAAAAAGTAGAAGATAGAGAAGTTATTGTTTTTCGAATGCATAAACCAAAGTAAAATTTTCTACTTCATCAAAAAAAACATCAAAATGGTGTTTTTGGTTTTCGATGTTGAGAATGGCTGTTGTTTTTTGCGATGACAATTCGAATGTTTTTACCCAAATATTGTTTTTGAAACTAATGCCTTCTTCATTTCTAATTTTGAATATTGCTTCTTTTGCTCCCCATTTTATTGTTAGTTTTTTTACATAATCAATTGTATTGAGTTTTTTTAGAAGGTGTAATTCGTTTTCATTGACAAATTTTTCTGCAATAAGAATTATTTTTTCTCTTTGCATTTCGATATCAATTCCAACGGTTTGGTCACTTATGATTATTGAAGAAAATTCAAATGAATGCGAAATAGAGATATGCATACCATCATTTAAATGTGGTTTTCCAAATTGATCATAAGTCAAATCAAAATCTGAATAACCTGAAGTTTCTAGAAGTTTTCTAACGCTAAGAAAACCTCGTTGATGCATTTCAGATTTCATACCGCTCAACCTTGAGGAACTTTTTGGAGTGAGTTTTACATCATTTTTTAATTCATTGAAAGATTCTGTTATTTTCCAAACAAAAATCTTTGTAGAGTCATTATGATTGATAATTTTGAATAATGGCATTTTTATTTCCTTAATTTTTTTAGCCCCGATGGCAGTGAAAATCCTTTCTTGTCTTGAACTAGTTTCAAGATCTTGAAACTAGTTCAAGACAAGAAAGATTGCAACGTACAGCGGGAAATAGCTCCTTATTACTATTTTTGTTCTGTAATTAAATTATTTCTTTGATTTTGAAAACATTAGACAAATAAACAAATCATAATTATTAATAAATGTTTTTTAAATAATAAGTTATTACGTAAATTTGCAAAAAATTTATAATTACAAATATACTATAAATGAGTACATCGACTATGCCTTATGTGGCTTTCAAAGTAAAAGACATTTCTCTAGCTGCTTGGGGAAGAAAAGAAATTGAATTGGCAGAAGCTGAAATGCCAGGATTAATGGCGCTTAGAGCTGAATACAAAAACGAACAACCGCTTGCTGGTGCTCGTATTGCTGGATGTTTGCACATGACCATTCAAACTGCGGTTTTGATTGAAACCCTTATTGCTCTTGGAGCAGAAGTTACTTGGTCTTCTTGTAACATATTCTCAACTCAAGATCAGGCTGCTGCTGCCATTGCTGCTACTGGAATTCAGGTTTATGCTTGGAAAGGTTTGAATGAAGAAGATTTTGATTGGTGTATTGAGCAAACTTTATTTTTTGGTGAAGACAGAAAACCATTGAATATGATTTTGGATGATGGTGGAGATTTGACCAATATGGTTATTGACCGTTTCCCAGAATTGGTTGCTGGAATCAAAGGTTTGTCTGAAGAAACTACAACTGGTGTTCACCGTTTGTACGAAAGAGTAAAAGCTGGAACATTACCAATGCCAGCAATAAATGTTAACGACTCGGTTACTAAATCGAAATTTGATAACAAATATGGTTGTAAAGAATCTGCAGTTGATGCAGTTCGTCGTGCTACTGATATTATGTTGGCTGGAAAAAGAGTAATCGTTTGTGGTTATGGTGATGTTGGAAAAGGAACTGCAGCTTCGTTTAAAGGTGCTGGTTCTATAGTTACTGTTACAGAAATTGACCCTATTTGTGCATTGCAAGCTGCAATGGATGGATTTGAAGTTAAAAAATTATCAACTGTTATAGCAACTGCTGATATCGTTATTACTACAACAGGAAATAAAGATATTGTATTAGAAAAAGATTTCCGTGCTATGAAAGATAAAACTATCGTTTGTAACATCGGTCATTTTGACAATGAAATTGATATGGCTTGGTTGAATAGCAACTACGGTAATACTAAAGTTGAAATCAAACCTCAAGTAGATAAATATACTATTGATGGCGTTGACATTCTTGTTTTGGCAGAAGGACGTTTGGTAAATTTAGGTTGTGCAACAGGTCACCCAAGTTTTGTTATGAGTAATTCATTTACAAACCAAACGTTAGCTCAAATCGAATTATGGAAAAACAGCGCAGCATACAACAATGATGTTTATATGTTACCAAAACATTTGGATGAAAAAGTAGCAATGTTACACTTAGCAAAATTAGGTGTTGAATTGGAAACTTTACGTGTAGACCAAGCTGATTATATTGGCGTTCCTGTTGATGGACCATTCAAACCAGAATATTATAGATACTAATCTTAATAAGATTTTATAACTATTGAAAACCCTCTCTGAAAAGTAAGGGTTTTTTTTTATATTTACTGATGTAAAAATCTAACTACTTAACTATACTATTTTGAAAAAAATTATACTTCTTGTCTTACTAGCAATCAGTTCTAATTTATTTGCTCAAATAATAAATACCGCTCCTTATATTCTAACTGTTTCTGAGTTAAAACAATGGACATCAACAGGACCAACAGCATCAACCGATTTGATTGCAACCGAAAATCTTGCGCCACGTTTTATTAATACTGCAACACAATTTAATACTGCTTTATCAAATGATATGAAAATTGCTTATTTGCCAGATGGTATGAATAATTTCGGAAATTATTTTGGCGAGCAAAGTCAATTTAATTTATACAATTTTACTCATTGGGCATATATAGACAAGTTGGTTTGGTTTGGAGGAACTGCTTCACAATCTGTACAAATTCCATCATCGCCTTGGGTGAATGCTGCTCATAAAAATGGCGTGAAAGTTTTTGGAAATGTGTTTTTTGCACCAACTGTTTTCGGTGGTTCTACAGCTACTTTAACAAATTTTCTAGAACAAGATTTAAACGGAAATTTTGTTGCCATACCAAAAATGATAGCCATTATGCAATATTATAATTTTGATGGATGGTTTATAAACGAAGAAACGGCAACAAATGCCACAACAGGACAATTGATGTACGCCTTTGTTCGTGATTTGACACAACAAGCAGAGTCAATAGGCAAAGAAGTGATGTGGTATGATTCTATGTTATTGAGTGGTTCTATTTCTTATCAAAACAGATTGAATAATAACAACGCTGTATTTGTTCAAAACAATGAAGATAATGATCTTACAAATGGTTATGAAAAAAGAGTGAGTAGTAACATTTTTATTAATTTCTTTTGGTCAAGTGCTTCATTACCTACTTTTTCAAGAACAAAAGCAATAGCAATTGGTCGTTCAGAATTTGATGTTTTTACAGGAGTTGATATTTGGCCTGGAAGAAATCAAGGAAATTTTGAAATCAACGGAAATACCTTTATGACGAATTTGCATACAAACACTACAACTCCTTATACATCATTAGGGATTTTTGCTCCAAATTGTGTTTTTAATAATTCCACTTTTAGTAATTTTAATAATGATCCGGCAGATTATACATCTTTTTACAATGCAGAAAATCATTTATTTGCTGGTGATGATAGCAATCCTGCAATTGTTGATGCTATTGGATTTAAAGGTTTGTCAAACTGGATTCCAGAAACTACTGTTATTAATACAATACCATTTCAAACAAATTTTTGTACGGGTCACGGGACAAAAAAATTTACAAGCGGTGTTCAAACTAGTTCAAATAGTTGGCATAATATGAACGATCAAGATATTTTGCCTACTTGGCAATTTGCCTTTTCAGAAAATGGGATACTGAGTGCCGAATGGGATTTTGATAATGCACTTGTAAAAGGAAATTCTTTGAAAATTTCCGGAAATTTACCAGCAAATACTCCAATAGATTTAATGCTGTATAAAACAAAATTAAATTCTTCTGGCGGAGCATTGTCTTTCAATATGTTTTATAAAACTCTAGCAGAGAATCCAAGCATGAAAATTTTGATTGTTTATAGTGACGAACCAAATCAAAAATATGAATTTACTTTTACTAGTGGTATTGCAATTGCTGGTTGGCATTTTGGCGAAACTAATGGATTTATTTCCAATTTCCCTCAACGAGAAATTGCCAAGATTGGTTTGCGTTTTGAATCTCTAACAGATATTCCTAATTACTCGATAAATATTGGAGGGATTTATATTGATGAAGTTTTTCTTGGTACAACAAGCAATAACAAAAACAATAATTATGTGACAGTAAGTTATCCTAATCAAAAAAATGACCCTCTTATTTTTACAATTAATTGGCCTGTATCAAAAGAAATAAAATATATAGTTTATGATTTGCAAGGAAAAGCAATACAAGAAAATAGAATAGTTTTAAAAGGAATTACAACTTTTCCGTTTAACATTAACAACCTTAGTTCGGGTTCTTATATTGTAAAATTCTTTGATGATAAAAATATTCAAGAGGTCAAAAAGATAATTGTGAAATAAAAAAAATTTATAAAATTTCTTATTGAAAAGTGTATTAAATAATTATTTATTACACTTTTTTTATGCTTACTTGCATTGTAGTTCCTTTATTAATTTCAGAATTCAAAACTTTTATTTTGCCTTTATGGTATTCTTCTACGATTCTTTTTGTTAGCGAAAGTCCTAAACCCCAACCTCTTTTTTTGGTTGTAAATCCAGGTTCAAAAATACTTTTGAATTGGTTTTTTGGGATTCCTTTTCCCGAATCAGTAACATTTATTTTTACAAAACGATCATCTTCATCAATTACAATTGTAAGTTTTCCTCTTCCTTTCATAGCATCAATAGCATTTTTTACTAAATTTTCAATTGTCCAACTGTGTAAAGCTGGATTTATTGAAACCATAATTTCTTTTTTTGGTGCTTTGAAATTAAATACGACTTGCTTTGAAAATCTAGATTGCAAATAATCAAATGATTCTAATGTTTCGGCTACTATGTCTCTATTCTCTAATACTGGCTCTGAGCCAATTTTAGAAAATCTATCGGTAATGGTTTGCAATCTAGTAATGTCTTTTTCTATTTCATCAACAGTAGTTTTATCAACATTATCAGCTTTCATAATTTCGAGCCAACCAATCAATGATGATAATGGCGTGCCAATTTGATGGGCTGTTTCTTTAGCCATTCCAGCCCAAAGTTTGTTTTGAGTGGCCATTTTGGTGCTTTTATAAAAATTATATACCAATGCTCCAAACAATACAATAATTAGCACCAAAGCTATTGGGTAATATTTAAGTTTATTTAGTAATGACGAATCTCCGTAGTACAAATTGTGGGTTTTATTTTCTGCAATTTGCATAATGATTGGCTCATTTTGATTTTTTAATTTTAGTAATAAATTTTTAATTTTCGACTTGTCTTTTATAACATCTTCATCAATATTTAGAAAATTTATTATAGAATCATTTTCAGTTACAATGATAGGAATAGATGCTGTTTGTATAATTTGCAAAGGCAATTCGATATCGGTATCAACACCGGCATTATTGAATGTTTTTTGTGCCAATGCCCAATTTTGCATTTTTACTCTTTCTTCATTTTTAAAAATTTGAAAAAAAGCATATGTATTCCATAAAATGAGAATAATAATAACAAACGAAGCTGCAATAAGAATCCAACGAGTACTAATTTTTCTATCAAAAAACTGCATAGTAATATTTTTGTGGGAATAAAAGTAATCAAATTTATTTTGAGTTAGAATTCTAAAGTATTGATAAGTTAATAAATCCTAAAAACATATTTCTACATTCTTATTCTGATTTAGTACTTTTGTAAAAACCAGAATGATATGAAAAGTATTGTACCCAATGAGGTAACTCCAGCCCAATTACAAAGTTATTTACAAAGTGCTGTTGCGCCTAGACCAATAGCATTTGCAAGTACTTTGAGTAAATCTGGAAAACCAAATCTATCACCTTTTAGTTTTTTTAATGTGTTTAGTTCTAACCCACCAATTCTTATTTTTTCACCAGCAAGAAGAGTTCGTGACAATACTATAAAACACACTTTGATAAATGCCGAAGCCACCAAAGAAGTGGTTATAAATGTTGTCAATTATAGTATCGTTCAACAAGCATCTCTATCTAGTACAGAATATGCAGAAGGTGTAGATGAGTTTTTGAAATCGGGTTTGACTGCAATTCCTTCTGACATTGTAAAACCATATCGGGTAAAAGAATCTCCAGTACAATTTGAATGCAAAGTCAATCAAATTATTGCTTTAGGAAATGAAGGAGGTGCAGGAAATTTGATAATTTGTGAAGTATTAAAAATACATATCCACGAAGATGTGCTTGATGATAAAGGAATGATTGATCAACACAAAATAGATTTAGTTTCAAGATTAGGAAACAATTGGTACTCTAGATCCAATCAAGGATTGTTCGAAGTTCCAAAACCTTTATCTTCTTTAGGCATTGGTGTAGATGCAATCCCGAATGAGATTAAAGAAAGTCCCGTTTTTGACGGAAATGATTTAGGAAAATTAGGAAATATAGAAGCCTTGCCTAGCAATGAAGAAGTTAGTATATTTGTAAAAGAAAATTTTGCAGTAAAAGGAGTTTTAAGTGCTGATGATGTATTAAAACAACACCAAAAAGCCAAAGAATACCTTAATAATGACGATGTGCTTTCGGCTTGGAAAGTGCTACTAGCAAAGAAATTTTAGAGAATAATAAATATTAAATATTACAGAAGATGGAAGTTACAGGAAAAATTAAAATGATTGATACTACAAAAGAAGTAGGATCAGGAGGATTCAAAAAAAGAGATGTTGTTGTTACTACAGATGAGCAATATCCGCAACATATTTTGGTTCAATTTGTTCAGGACAAATGTGATTTATTAAATAATTACCAAGTAGGTGATGCTGTAAAAATTGACATCAACCTAAGAGGAAGAGAATGGACAAATCCACAAGGAGAAACTGTTTATTTCAACACTATTCAAGGTTGGAGAATTGGAAAATTGCAAGCAGAAGCGCCACAAACTCAAGCACCACCAATGCCTGCAGCAGCAGCTTTTGAACCAGCTGCAAACTTTACAGAAGAAGAACACGACGATTTACCTTTCTAAAAAATAATTTATACTAATTGAATCAGAAGTTTGAGTTTACTTGAATTTCTGATTTTTTTTATCCTTTTTTTAATAAAATGTACCTTTTAACTAAAGATTTATTTTTCCCTCCTGTTTCTGAAACTTCTCCCGAAGGCATATTGGCTTTTGGAGGCGATTTATCAACAGAGCGATTGCTATTGGCCTATAAAAGCGGTATTTTTCCTTGGTTTGAAGATGACGAACCTATACTTTGGTGGTCACCAAATCCTAGAATGGTTCTGTTTCTTGACGAATTGAAAGTTTCGAAAAGTATGAGAAAAATATTTAACAGTAATCTATTTCAAGTAACTTTCAATCAAAATTTTGAAGAAGTAATTGTCAATTGTCAAAAAATAAATCGCTCAGGACAAAATGGTACTTGGATAACTAATGAAATGATTGAAGCCTATTGTAAACTTCACGAACAAGGATTTGCAAAATCAGTAGAAGTTTGGCAAAACAAAGAACTGGTTGGTGGATTATATGGTATCGACTTAGGAAATGTTTTTTGTGGAGAAAGTATGTTCTCAAAAGTTTCAAATGCTTCAAAAATAGCTTTCATTTCATTGGTAAACCATCTCAAAAACGAAAACTACAGATTACTAGATTGTCAAGTTTATAATGAACATCTAGAAAGTTTAGGATGTCGTGAAATAAGTAGGGATGATTTTATGAGAATGCTAAAAAAAGACTAATTATTTCTTTTCCAACAATCATCAACGTGATCATCAACCATACCAGTTGCTTGCATATGTGCATAAACAACTGTAGAACCAACAAATTTGAATCCTCTCTTTTTTAAATCTTTACTAATTGCATCTGAAAGAGGTGTTGTTGCTTGTGCATTTCCTAGTGTTCGTAGTGTATTTATGATGGGTTTATGATCAACAAATCCCCAAATATATTTAGAAAAACTCCCGAATTCTTCTTGTACTTTCATAAAAGCAAAAGCATTAGAAACAGCGGCTCTAATTTTGAGTTGATTTCGAATTATTCCAGCATCTAATAACAATTCCTGTATTTTTGATTCGTTATAATTGGCAATTGTTTGATAATCAAATTGATTAAAAGCGGCTCGAAAATTTTCTCTCTTATTGAGAATTGTTATCCAACTCAAACCCGCTTGAAAAGTTTCTAGAATTAGAAATTCAAATAATTTGTCGTCTTCATAAACAGGAACTCCCCATTCTTCGTCGTGGTATTTTTTGTATAAATCACTAGACAAACACCACTTACATCTTATTTTTTCTTCCATTTTTATTCTTCTTTTATATGTTTTTTAATCCAATGATGCCCCAAATATATTAAAGGTGTTAATAAAATGGCAATTATAAGTTTGAAAGTATACCCTGTTAATGCAGAAGTGATAAAGGTTTCAAAATTTATTTTCCCAGGTAACCAAAACGCAATTCCAAGTACAATAAAAGAATCAAACAGTTGTGAAACTATTGTTGAACCTGTTGTTCTTAACCAAATTTTTCTATCACCTGTTTTGTTTTTAAAAAACCAAAAAACAGAAACATCTATCAACTGAGATACTAAAAAAGCTACGATACTACCAACAATTATCCACATACTTTGTCCAAAAACCGCTTGAAATTGTTCATCATTTACAGGGCTAATTCCTTTGGCAGCAGGAACATTCATTGCCATAAGCAGCACTATAAAAGCATATGCAATTAATCCTGCCGTGATAAACGATAATTTTCTCACGCCTTTTTCTCCAAAATATTCATTGATTAAGTCGGTTGTTAAAAAAACAATAGGCCAAGGCAAAATACCAATACTCATCACAAAAGGACCAATTTGTATGAGCTTTCCCCCTATGAGTTCTGCCACAACAGCATTTGTAATAAATATTCCAGCCAGAATAACAAAAATAAATTCTTTCTTTGTTTTGAACATCTCTTTTTTAGTTTCTCAAAATTAAACTTTTATTTTTAAAATTTTGTTTTTATGAAATGGAACGAATGTTAATTTTTGGTGAGTTCTTATAAATAAGGATAGAAGAACTATAAATCCGTATGCTAGTAGTACAAAACAGGATAGTCGTTTTAACCGTAAGGATGGAAGAATTACAAAAAAGGATGCTAGAACTACAAAAAAGGATTGCAGTTTTATAAGTAAGGATGCTAGAACTACAAATCAGGATTTTAAAAGTATTCGAAAGGATTCAAGAACTACAAATAAGGATGCTAGTTTTATAAATAAGGACACTAGAACTACAGGAAAGGATGCTAGAACTATAAAAAAGGAAAGGAGATGTAATCAATTGGATTGCAACTCCTTTTTTGATGATGATTTAAACTGCATAGAAAGGAGTTCCTATTAAAAGCTCGGCAAATGTCTTATGACTTTGCGGAATTTTTTTATATTTGATAAAGTTTAAATTATTAATAATAATAAAGCGTAAAGTCAGGAGACATTTATGCAGCATAGCGCTATAATTAAACACTTTGTGGAGCAGGATTAAAGGAGTAATTGTAATGATATTTGTGGGCACGAGCATGATGCTCGCGCTAGCTGGCTTATTACAATTCCAAAATAATGAAAAAAATGAAAAAATCACTTTTTTTAATATTAGTTTTATTGATAAGTTGCGAAAGCAAAATGCCTTTTAATTTAGGTAATGGTTATTATTTAGATTATGATAGAAATAGTTTATACACCGTATTTAAAGATGATCAATATGCAATTAGAGGTCAAATTTTAAAACTCAATTATGATTCTACTTATATAATTGCACTTATAAAACCTATTGAAAAAATACAAAAACTAATAAATCCAAATAAAAGTTTGAATTATCAGCAACAAGAAAAGTTGATAAATAATAGTAGACTGCGTGAGTATTGGATAATAAATAAAAAAATGAAGACATCTCTAGTAATGGATGATTCGGGATATTCAATGTCAAATATTTTTGGACCTTATAGCAAAGCAGAATATATTATTAATAAAAAAGAATTTAATATATCAAATAAGTTAAAACTGAAAAATGTTCAGGAAATATTAGATAGGTAATGTATCAAATATGTGGATTTTATTAAAATAAAAACTTAACTTTATTTTGATCATAAATTTCAGCAATTAAATTTATAAAAGGAGTTAAAATTTCTTTTTTTATGAAAATAAATAACTCGATCGCGCGGACATACCAAAAAATTCTTGACTAAACGATTGCGCGAATTTGCAATTCAAAAGACCTTGATTATATAAGAAACTCTCAATGACCAGTAAGCAAAAAATATGAAGATTTTTTTTAACTATATTAATCAAACCTATAAAAAAATCCCTTTTTGCATCAAGCAAAAAGGGATTTTTAAAAATATAAATAAGATTGAATTATTATCCTAAAGCAACTCTTCTAAAACCTGTAACGGTTAGGTCTGGAGCAACTGTTTTTACATAGGCAGCAACACTCATTGAGCTATCTTTGATATAATCTTGGTTTACCAAAGTATTGTCTTTGAAGAAACGACCTAATTTCCCTTTTGCAATATTTTCAATCATTGCTTCTGGTTTTCCTTCTTGACGCAATAAATCTTTAGCAATTTCTATTTCTTTTGCAACAATATCTGCATTAACACCTGCTTCGTTAAGAGCGATTGGGTTCATTGCAGCTGCTTGCATTGCTACGTTTCTTGCTGCTTCTTCTGCTCCAGCTGTATTTGCTGAAAACGCTGTTAAAGTTGCAATTTTGTTTCCTGCGTGTATGTAAGAACCAATGAAAGCACCTTCTAATTTTTCAAAAGAGGCAATTTCGATTTTTTCTCCAATAACTCCTGTTTGCTCAATTAATTTTTCAGCAACTGTGATTCCGTTGAAATCTGAAGCTAAAAAATCTTCTTTTGTAGCAAAGTTTATTGCTTGGTTAGCCAAATCTGTAGCTAGTTTTACGAAACCTTCGTTTTTACCAACGAAATCTGTTTCGCAGTTTAATGTAATAACTACACCAACTGTTTTTGCATCATTTACGACAGCAATTGCAGCACCTTCTGTAGATTCTCTATCAGAACGGTTTGCCGCTACTTTTTGTCCTTTTTTACGAAGGTTTTCGATTGCTAAATCAAAATCTCCGTCTGATTCTACTAATGCTTTCTTGCAGTCCATCATTCCGGCACCAGTAATTGTTCTTAATTTATTTACATCTGCAGCAGTAATTGTTGC